>JAVCCC010000045.1 GCA_030765785.1 Candidatus Aceula lacicola
AAAAAACAATTAGGTCCTTGGGATAAAGATTTTACGTGTTTGACGTCGGTTTTAAGCTTATCGAACAACAAAGATTTTCGAAAAGATTTGTTTGAAGCGCATCAAGAAAATAAAAGAAATTTGATTGATATCATCAAACATTGGCAGCTAAAAGAAAATGTCTTTACCGTTTCTTGGGCTCGGCGTATTGCAAACTATAAGCGTCCTGCTCTGATTTTGCATAAAATTGAGCGTTTAATTAAGATTGCAGAAACGATTGGGCCGATTCAAATTATTTTGGCTGGCAAGGCGCATCCAAATGATAACATTGGTGGTGCACATATTGACGAAATCTTAGACCAAATTGATACGCTTAATCAGTACAAGAAATTGATCAAGGTTCTTATTTTAGAGAATTATGATACTTATTTTGGAAAGCTTCTGACGAGTTCCGCTGATGTTTGGCTTAATAATCCGTTGCCGCCATTTGAAGCATCTGGGACAAGCGGTATGAAGGCGATTGCAAATGGGGTTTTGCAGATGACAACGCTCGACGGATGGGTTGTCGAAGCGGCCAATGATAATATTGGATGGATTTTTGGATATCAGCATCAGAAAGGAACAGATATCGGAAGCGAAGAAAATCTGCGTTTGGATGAAGATTCAGATGCTCTTTATGATACGCTTGAGCAAGCCGTTGAGTTGTATTATAAGACTGTAAAAGACGGAAAAGTTGATGTTGATACTCCTTGGGTTGATAAAATGATTCAGTGTATTTATCGTAGTGCATTTTTTAATACACATCGCATGGTGAATGAATATAATGAGAAAATGTGGCAAATAAAGAAATAAAATTATGAAGCAATATCTTGATTTAATTCAACATGTTTTAGATAAGGGTGAAAAGAAAGAAGATCGCACTGGCACAGGAACGATATCTGTTTTTGGGTGTCAGAAGAAATATGATTTAAGAGACGGCTTTCCTCTTTTAACGACTAAAAAAGTTTTGTTTAGTGCAGTTGTTCGAGAGCTTCTTTGGTTTTTAAAGGGATCAACGAATATTAATGACGATCTTGTTCAGCATACGCCGATTTGGAATGCATGGGCTGACGACAAAGGAGAGCTTGGTCCTGTATATGGATATCAGTGGCGCAAGTGGGAGAAGTTTTCTCTTGATGAGTCGAAAGGCACATATCAAAAACAATATGTTGACCAGATTCTAAATGCGATCAAAATGATTAAGACTAATCCAGACTCAAGGCGCATTATTGTTAGTGCTTGGAATGTTGCAGATATTGATCGCATGGCGTTGCCACCTTGTCACATGATGTTTCAGTTTTATGTGGTTAACGGTCGGTTGGATTGTCAGCTTTATCAGCGTTCAGCGGATCTTGCCCTGGGAGTTCCTTTTAATATTGCCAGTTATGCGCTTTTGATGATCATGATAGCGCAAGAATGCGATTTGACACCTGGAATTTTTACGCATACATTGGGAGATGCGCATATTTATTTGAACCATATCGAAGGTTTAAAGACGCAGCTTGCACGGACTCCCAAATCTTTGCCAGAGGTGCGTGTTGCCAAAAAGAAAACTTTAGATGTTCAATTTGAGGATATCGAAGTCATTAATTATCAATACGATCCCTTTATCAAATTTCCTATTGCGGTCTAAAAAATAATGAACAGTAAAATGAAGTCTTTTGATATTGTTGTTGCGCTTGATCAAAGAAACGGAGTAGGCCTTAATGGGGCGTTGCCATGGTCTTTGTCTCCTGACATGCAGTATTTTAAGCAGATTACGACAAGAACAGAGGATCCATCTAAGATCAATGCTGTCATTATGGGTCGAAAAACATGGGAGTCGATTCCGGAGAAATTTCGCCCTCTTTCCCGTAGGATGAACGTCGTCTTGACGAGAAATAAAGATTTTGTTTTACCAGAAGAGGTTTTGCGGGCAGAAAGCCTTGAGGCAGCTTTTCAAGAGTTGTCAAAGCAAGACCTTAGTAAGAAAGTTGAGAAAGTTTTTGTTATTGGCGGGGCAAGCGTTTATGGTCAAGCGCTTGAAACAGAGGCATGTCAAACCATTTATTTGACACGTATTCTTAGTGATTTTAAATGTGATACATTTTTTCCTCAGTTTGAGAATAATTTTAAAGAAGTGGAATCTTCCGATCTAGAGCAGCATGGCGATTTGACGTATTGCTTCACTGTTTTTCAAAACAAGACACTTTTCTGAAATCTTTTTTCAGTAATCCTTCCTAGATTTTTTTTATATATCCTCTATAATATATGTATACTTATACTTAAAGAGAAAGGATGCAATTGACCGGAAAAACGAGGGTTTTGGTTGTTGATGACGAACAAAGTATTTCAAAGACGCTTAAGCTTTTGCTTGAGACACGCGGCTATGATGTGGATATTGCAGAGACAGGTCGAGAAGCTCTCGAAAAAGCTCTAAAGAAGCCAGACATCATCCTTCTTGATTTAGTCCTTCCTGATACTTCTGGATTTGATGTTTGTCGAAAGTTACGTGAAGATAAAATTACACATCTTATTCCGATTATTATTCTTTCGGTTCGATATTTGTATGAGGATAAAGTGGAAGGGCTTTATCTTGGCGCTGATGATTATATTACAAAGCCTTTTGAATACGAGGAGCTTTTTGCTCGTATGGAAGCGGTCATGCGTCGTCGTCAGATATTGGACGATACGGAGAAGGAAAGCGGCCCCATTGTTGAGGAACTGCGTCGGATTATTGACAATAAGTTGATTACTCCATTTTTTCAGCCCATTTATTTTTTAAAACCTTTTAAGTTGTGCGGGCTTGAAGTTTTAAGCCGGCCGCCAACGAAAAGTGGTTTGGCGAATCCGGAGATGTTGTTTGAGGCTGCGTTGCGTTTTGGTTTTTACAAAGAACTTGAAATGATATGTTGGAAAAGAGCATTTGAGGTAATTTCTTCCAGTCACTATTCGGACCGAATCTTCTTGAACTGCAATCCATACTTGGTGGAAAGCTTGGAATTTCTAACCATCAAATCAATTATGTCAGATTATAATATTCTAAGCAAGAATATGGTTTTAGAGATTACAGAGCGATCGGCGATTTCTGATTATAAAATGTTTTTTGATCGATTGCGTGAATATCAAAAAGATGGACTCAGCGTTGCGATTGATGATCTTGGTGGAGGATATGCAAGTCTTGAATCAATCGTTGAGATTAACCCAAAACTCGTTAAGATTGATATTAGCATTATTCGCGATTTAGACAAAAATCCCTTGAAACGTAGTCTTGTCAAAGCTATCATTAGTTTTTGTAAAGAAAATAACATTACCTCTGTTGCCGAAGGAATTGAGCGAAAAGAAGAATTAGATGTTTTATTGGATTTAGGAATTGATGCTGGACAGGGTTATTTTTTAGGGATGCCGTCTCCTGAAATTAAAATAGACGAATTGCGTCAAAAGAAAATATCATAGTGCGCATTTTGAAATCTTCCTCAAAGTTTTATTTAAGTCATAAAAAATATATAAAGGAGTCAGTTGTTGTATGGTGACATTGCTTTTGTTGTTTGTTGGGGTTGTTTTAGCGTCGGGATTATGTTCGATGTCGGAAGCAGCTATTTTAAGCCTTCCTTTTGTTAGGGCCAGGATTTTAGTCGATCAGGGAAGGGAGCATGCTAAAGATCTTTTGAATTTGAAGGAAAACATCGATGTTACGCTTGCGGCGATTGTTATTTTAAACAATGCAGTCAATATTATTGGATCTATTTTTGTTGGACAGAAGGTTATAAATTTATTTGGAAATAATTGGCTAGGCCTTGCTTCTACGGTAATTACATTTATTATTATTGTTGTTTCTGAGATTATTCCAAAAACAATTGGTGAACGCTACAAGACAACGTTATCGCTTTTGGTAGCTCAGCCAGTTCGCATTCTCGTTTGGATTATGCGTCCTTTTATAAATGTAATTATTTTCTTGGCACGTCCTTTTTTTACTGGACGAAGACTTCCAAAGGTTACTGAAGATGAAATTAAGATGATGCTTAAGCTTGGCCGAGACGCTGGTACTGTTGAAATGGACGAGGAAGCTTTGTGCAATCGTGTTTTTAAGCTCAATGATTTAAAAGCATATCAAATGATGAAGCCTATGGATCAAATTTATGCTCTTCCAGCTAATAAGACTTTAAGAGAGGTTAAGGATGCGATTGTAGATTCACGGTTTAGTCGGATTGCTGTTTATGATAAAGATCCCCTGGATTTTGTTGGCATTGTTCAGCACCGAATTTTATTGAGAGAAATTGCTAAAGATAATTATGATGTTCCTGTGAGAAATTTTATGACGCGTCCTATTTTTGTAAGCCATTTGACAAAAGCAGATGCGCTTCTTGAAAAGTTTCAAGCATACCGCCAGCATTTGTTCATTGTTCAGGATGCAAGTGGCAAGGATGTAGGTTTAGTTACAATGGAAGATGTTTTAGAGGAGTTGTTCGGTGAAATTTATGATGAAAAGGATTTTAAACCAAGAAATATTTAAAAAAGTTAAATCAAATTTTGTTGTGGGTGATGGGGCCCTATGCTAAGATTTCTATAGATATGAAAAGAATTATAATTTTTATTTTATTGGTGCTTATTGTTTTGCCATCGATGGCTTGTTCGATGTTTCGAAAACGTGTGCCTGAAGTTGTCAGCGACGAACAATTGCTTCGGTTTGATGGAAGAATTTTAGACGCAGAAAGGCTTATGCGAGAATCAGGTCTTTTAATTGTACCATTTAAAGCAGGAGCAGGTGTTGCCGCTACGAATGATCTTGATAAGCTGGCTCTTTTTATGGCAAAAGCTATTTCAGATGGTTTTAAGAATAAGGATTCCAATCTTCGCATTTTAACAGCTAGCGAATCTCAAGATGCAGATTTAATTTTAAAAGGATACATTGTTGGTGTTGATGACCCCAAGGGGTTTATAAGCAAGTTGCGAAAAAAAGAAAGCCAGCTTGAAACGCAAGGGCAGATCATAGATATTAGGACTGGTAAAATTATTATCGATTTTTCATCAAGCATATATTCAAAGAATAGAGGGGATTTAAGTGACCTTGCCTATCAGACAGGCGAAGCGGTTGCTAATTTTATTTTAGAAAATAGTGGAGAGAAACAATGATTGTTGTCACAGGTGCTGCTGGCTTTATTGGAAGCTGCATTTTGGCTCGCTTAAATGAAATAGGTCGAAAAGATGTATTGATTGTTGACCATTTAAACAATGAATTAAAACCAAAGAATTTAAAGAATAAGAAATTTATTGATTATTTTGATAAAAAAGATTTTTTAGCGCATGTTGAGTCCGGGCAGCTATCGACGGATGTTGAGTGTATTATTCATATGGGAGCCTGCAGCTCGACTATTTTGACGGATGAGAAATATTATAATGAGAATAATTTTGAATACACAAAAACGCTTGCTCAATGGGCTTTAAAGAATAATGTTCGTTTTATTTATGCAAGCTCTGCAGCGACGTATGGAGATGGAGCAAATGGGTATAGCGATGATCATGCACTTATAAAAACATATAAACCGCTTAATTTTTATGGACAATCAAAACAAAATTTTGATGAGTGGGCTTTGGATGAAGGTGTTTTGGGTAAAATGGTTGGCCTGAAGTTTTTTAATGTATTTGGGCCGAATGAATATCACAAAGGTTCAATGCGCAGTCTTGTTTTAAAGGCTTATAAAAAAGTAAGCGAAGAAGGGAAAATGCTTCTTTTTAAATCATATAAAAAAGAATATGCGCATGGAGAACAGAAGCGTGATTTTATTTATATTAAGGATGCCGTTGATGTTGTTATGTATTTTCTTGAGAATTCTAATCTTTCTGGGATCTACAATGTTGGCACAGGACATGCGCAAACTTGGAATAAGCTGGCTTCCGCATTGTTTAAGGCTGTAGGGAAGAAACCGCATATTGAATATATTGAAATGCCGATTGAGCTCAGAGATCAATATCAGTATTTTACACAGGCTGACATGTCTAAGTTATATGATATAGGTTATCAAAAGCCTTTTCGGGAGATTGAAGAGAGCGTTTCGGATTATGTTAAATATTTGTTGCGTAAAGACTATATTTAAAAATATTTTAAGGAGATAATCATGCTGATTATTATTTTGGGTTTGGGTGCTATCATGTTTCTTGTCGTCGGGATATCTTTTGTTTTTGGCGGATTCTTATCGGTTCCTGAAAAAGATCAGATTGTGGATCGAAAAGAGTTTGATGAAAAAGAAAAAGCATTACGTTTAGCTCAGGAGTCAGAGAAGAAGGCGAAGAATGAGCTTGAAGCATTGAAAGTTGAAATAGCCGCCTTCAAAGAGAGTTTTGAGTTGACTAAAAAAGAAACTGAAAGAATTCAACAAGATCTTGATCTTGCTAAAGCTAATGCTCAGCAGATTGAGCAAGAATCAAAAGGAACATTAGAAAGTTATCAGAAAGAAATAGAGTCTTTGAAAGCTGAGAGTAGTGAGCTAAAGGTTGTTGCGGCTGAAGCTCCTGAAAAAGTTAAGGCTCTTGAAGAAGAGATGGTGGCAGTTGTTCAGAAAACAAATGAGCAGGCCGATGGTTCTGTTGAGCTTATTAATACACTTCAGCAGGAATTAGAGGCATCAAAGCAAAAAGAGCAGGGCTATGAAAGCAAAGTAAAGAGTTTAGAGGAAAAGATTGGTAGTGCTGAAGATCAAGAAAAGAAGCTTCAGGAAATAAATGAAGAGAATGAAAGATTGAAGCAAGAAAATGGTTCTGTGGAAATGAAATATAAAGATGAGATTGAAAAACTTAAGAAATTTGAGCAAGATGCATCATCATTAGTAAGTGAAAATCAAACGCTTCAAACAAAAGTTCAAGAACAAGAGGCGAAGACCGAGGAGCTTAAGGGTGAGTCGATTCGTCTAAAGCAGGAAAATGAAGCATATGCTAAACAGATTTCAGACAAGATTTCTGATTTAGAAAAAGAGAAAGTTGTGCTAGAACAAAAGATGAGCAGTATCAGTCCTCAAGATTCTGTGCAGCTTGATGAAATAAAGAAGCGAAACGATGAGCTTCAAGAACAAAATAAACTTGCCCAGTCCGAGCTGATTAAAGCAAAAGCCCGTGCGCAAGGATTAGAAAAGATTTGTGCTGATTACCAAACGCAACTAGAAGAAACTTTTCGAAAAATAAACACTTAATTTGGCCTTTTATCATGGCTTCTGAGTATTTACAAATATTAAAGATAGGACATCAGGCGATTGTTGTCGCACTTGATCAAACGCAGTCGTTTCTTCGGTCTTATCGAGAAGCTAAGCCAAGAATTCGTGCTTTAGGAGAGCAGTTGGCAGCTTTTTTTAGTCAAGAGGATAAGCGCATGTTCGACGAGCTTTATGCGTTTTATGAAGGTGATCGACCGTCGATAAAAATGATTGATTTTTTATTGCATGATTTAAAAGATATTAAGATAAAATATTTAATGTTTTTTGATAAGCATTCCGGTGAGGTTTTTGATACAAGTGCTGCATCTTTTCCTAAAGATTTTTCAGATTTCTTAGCACAAATCTTGGGAAGATTAAAAATAGAAGAAGAGTATTTGTTTCCGCTTCTTGAAAAAATGAATACATAAGCTCAAAGTTGCATCTATCGATGTTTTTGCTATAATAGCGATTATGAAAAAAATAATTTTATTTATTATTGTTTGTTTCAGCATAATGGGTTGTGCGCGATTAATGGAGATTCCAAAAGGTATTTGGGGGTCTTCGACGAGAGCCTTGGAAAAGTATCGCTCTACGGCAACGGTTAAAGATTATCCATGTTCTTTGGATAGTTGTTTTAACGATATTTTAAATATTGCCAATGAATCTGAGATAAATGTTTTTATTAAGGACAGAAGACGCAACCTTATCGTTTTATTAGGTTTTGAAGGAGCGGTTAATACGACTGAGGTTGGCATCTTCTTGACACCTATGGTAAGCAATGAAACAAAGCTAGAAGTTGTTTCGTTAAGCTCTTCCGCCCAACAAATCGCCTCAAGTCTTATTTTTTCACAATTAGATAAAAAGTTTTCAGAAGAAGAATAATATGATTGAGCATGAATTACTTTTTCTAGGGCTTTTGATGGAAGGCCCAAAGCATGGGTATGAAATTAAGCGCCAGCTTGAAGAAGAGCTTTTTCTGTTTCTTGGGCTAAAAATAAAATCTATTTATTATCCTTTACGAAAGATGGAAAAGCTTGGTCTTGTTGCAAAGGACTTGGGCCGAGAAGGAAAGTTTCCAGAAAAGTTTGTTTATAGCATTACTTCAAAGGGGAAGAAGATTTTTGATCACTTGTTGACCGAGAATTTTCTTTCTATTGAGAGACCGTATTTTAACATTGACCTTTCGTTATATTTTCTGCCTTATGTGGATCAAAAAATTGCTAAAAGACGCTTAAGGGCTCGTGTTATTTTCCTTAAGCGTATCAAAAGAGATCTTGAGTCTATCAAAAAGAATCTTAAAAAAACCT
This sequence comes from Candidatus Aceula lacicola, assembly GCA_030765785.1. Taxonomy (GTDB): domain Bacteria; phylum Omnitrophota; class Gorgyraeia; order Zapsychrales; family Aceulaceae; genus Aceula; species Aceula lacicola. Next base: position 8,489 of record JAVCCC010000045.1, read on the forward strand.
CCAAACATCTGCTGATTATCCTAGAGCATGATTTAGACCTTGTTTCAGCTGAAATCAAGTCTATTTCGAAGCTTATGGAGACTATTTCCTAACTCTTGTATATATACGTATATATACGTATATATACAATATATTTCTTGACACTTTTGGATTTTCTATTAAAATCTAACTAGTAAAATTTTACTAGTCTAGACTCTTAAACAAGGTGCTTATTTATGAATGTTTACAAGATTTTAAGCAAGCAGGCTGAAGTTTATAAAAATAAGTCAGCGATTATATTTAAAGAACAAAATATTTCTTTCGCTGAGCTCAAAGTTAATGTTTTCAAGCTAGTTAGCGCACTTAAGGCTCAAGGCATTTCCAAGGGAGACAAGGTTGGCATTTATCTTCCAAACAGTCCGGAGTATGTTTATAGCTATTTAGCTGTGTTCTGCTTAGGGGCAGTTGGAGTCCCATTAGATTATATGCTTAAAGGTGATGAGATTGTGTCTTGTCTTTCTCATTCTGAGGCAAAGATTCTTATTTTTAAGCCAAAGGAAGATATTTCGTTTAATGCATTAAGAGAAGTTGTTCCTAGCCTTCAAAAGGCTATTAGCTGTTTTGAGACTGATTTAGGTTCTTTTGATTTTTTTGAACTTTTAGATCAGGGAAGTGAAGAAGTTAGTGAAGTTGAGGTTAGCGAGAAAGATTCTTCTCTTATTATGTACACATCGGGAACAACGGGAAAACCAAAGGGTGTTTTATTAAATTATAAGCATCTCGATGGATCTCCTGAGGCGATGCATCACTTTGTTGATTTGACAGATGAGGATGTAAAGCTTTGCTCAATTCCGCTAAGTCATATTGGCGGTCTTATTTATATTCAAAATTGCATTTTATTTGGCATCACTCTTGTTTTGATGGATCGTTTTAATCCAATTGGATTTTTAAAGAATATTCAAGAGTATAAAATTACGTGTTTTCATATTGTGCCTGCCATGTACATGGCAATTTTAACTTTAAAAAATATTGATAAATTTGATCTTTCATCGATTCGCTGGATGGTGGTTTTTGGTGCGCCAAGTTCGCCAGACATGATGCGTTTATTTAAGACGCATTGTCCGAATGCTTGTCTTTTAAATGGATGGGGTATGACAGAAACGTGTCCTCCGAATACAGTTACACCTTTAGGAAGCGATAAGATTGAAAGCATTGGGAAAGTTGCTCCTCATTGCGAGATTAAGATTTTTGATGATGAAGAAAAGGAGCTTGCTCCTGGAGAAATTGGGGAGATTGTTATTCGAGGGTGGGTTGTGATGGATGGGTATTATAAAGATCCAGAATTAACAGATAGTTTAATTTGGAACGACTGGTTTCATACAGGCGACTTAGGGCGATTTGACGATGAAGGTTATCTTTATATTGTTGGACGAAAAAAGGAAATGATTAAAGTGGGCGGTCAGATTGTTTATGCTCCTGAAGTTGAGACGGTGTTACATAAGCATGATACTGTTGCTGAAGTGGCGGTTATTGGTGTCGCAGATAAACTTCGAGGAGAGGCTGTTAAAGCATTTGTTGTTTTAAAAGAAGGTACAGAGGAAACGCCAGAGGATTTAAAATTTTTTGCCAAAGATCATCTGGCGAATTTTAAAGTACCTCAAGAAATCGAAATATTAAAAGAACTTCCAAAGAATAGAACTGGAAAAGTAGACAAAGAAGCACTAAGGAAAGGAATTGAATAATGGCTGAAATGAAAAAAGATATTCATATGACAGGACGAGATTTAATGGGGATGGTTCAATTGAGACCTGAAGATATTGGCAAGTATGCGATTGTTCCAGGGCCAAAGGAGCGACTTGATAACCTTTTAAAGAAAATTGAGAATCCAGTTAAGAATTTTACATTCATGGAGTATTCAATGTATACGGGCCAGTATGACGGCGCGAAAGTCACAGCTGTTAATGGAGGACGTTTTTCTGCGGATACGGCAATCACGACAGAGCTTTTATGTAATGCGAAACCAGAATATATGATTCGTATTGGAAGTTGCGGATCGTTAAGTGAGAATATTAAGATTGGGGATTTAGTTGTCGCTGATAGCGCTTTTCGAGGCGATGGAGTTACTCCTTATTATGTTGATCATGATTTTAAAACATTAGCGGATGAATCTTTAACAAAAGATTTAATTGATGTCGCAAAAGCATCAGGACAAAATGTGCACAAAGGAAAAGCTTGGTCTACGGATGCTATTTTGCGCGAAACAAGAGAGCACGTAGGCAATGCGGTCAAAGAAGGCTGTGTGGCAGTTGATATGGTTAGTTCAACATTTTTAACTTTGGCTCAACTGCACGGTATTAAAGCTGCTGTTATTTTAGCGGTTAGCGATGATGTTATATCTGGAGAGATGGGATTTATGGATCCGAATTATTATATGGCGGAAGGTTCTATGATTTCTATTGTTCTTAACTTAATTAAAAAACTTGAAGGAAAATAATGAAAGAATCACCGCTTTTTTGGCCAGCCTTTTTAAAGAAAGATGTTTTGTTTGTTTTGGACGAAACGCTGATTCCAGAAAAAGTAAAATATATTCAGGTCAAAACGCCTAGCCAAGCGGTTAAGGTTATTAAGACAATGAAGACGCGGGCGTTTGGTCAGTTTCTTGTAGTTTTAAGTACATTTTTACTTGTCTTAAAGGATAAAAATATTAAGTCAGATAAAGCTCTTGTGAAAAAATTTTTTGATGTTGCTCACGCGCTTAACAAAAGTCGTCCAACATTTCCTTTTTCTGAAGTGACAGGTATGATTTTAGGATGGGCGCAAAAAGCACAGAAAGAAAATAAAGATTTGCGCTTAAGTTTGCAAAAAAGTATTGAGGGTTTTCTTTTTGGTATCAGAGGCAGACGTCTTGAGCGCGTACAAAAGCTTGCTGATACGATAAAGAAACATAAAGTAATTTTAACGCATTGCAATGTTTCAGGTGAGCTTGCGATGGCAGCACAAATTTGTAAGAGTGCAGGAAAAAATATTAGTTTTTTTGCAACGGAGACACGCCCTTATTTTCAGGGATCACGTCTTACGGCTTGGGAGTTAAAGAAAGCAGGCGTTCCCGTGACTCTTGTTGCTGATAATGCTGTTGCAACACTTATGCGTGACAAGATAATTGATGCTGTTGTTGTCGGGTCTGATCGATCGTGTGCTAATGGAGATTTTGCGAATAAGATTGGAACTTTGCAAATAGCTGTATTAGCTAAGGAGTTTGATGTTCCATTTTATGTGTTAACGCAACCATCAAATAAGGTAAAAAATGGAGGAGATATTCCAATCGAAATTCGAGATGAGAATGAGCTTTTAAAAGTAAGAGGAAAACGTTTCGCACCAAAAGGGGTTAAAGGATTTTATCCTGGATTTGATGTTGTCCCTCATAAATTTATAACAAAAGCGATTGCAATCAATGTTAACTGAGAACAAAAAATCAATTATTTTATTAAATGGTGTTTTTAAGGATTCTTTTTTAAAGATTTTGAAGAAAAGAAAGATTAAGGAAGTCTTTATTTTAGAGGGCCGTCCTTATTTGGATGGCGCAAAAGAGATGTGTGTGAAGCTATTAAAGAATAATATTAAAGCTGTTTTGATCGCTGATAACATGGCAGGATTTTTATTTTACAAAGACTTGGTTAAAGAAGTTTGGATTTCTTATCAAGAAGAATCAAAAAAGAATGTTTTGTGTAAAATGGGCGGTCTTATTTTAAGTGTTATGGCGAAGCATCATAAAGTGCCGGTTATGGTTTTTCCGTCTTGCAAAAGAAAGAAATATGTTGCTAACCCAAAAGATATCTTTTCATTTAATGGCAAAAGAATAGCGGCTAAAGGTATTGATGGGTTTGTTCCTTTATTAGAAGATGTACCTAAAAAATATATAACGGAGATTTGTTATGAATAAGTTGAAAAAAGAAATGATTGATATTGGAAAGTTGCTTTGGGATAAGGATTTGGCATCTGGTTTAAACGGAAATATTAGTTTGCGTGTAGACGAAGAAAGTTTTCTTCTAACTGGGCGTGGAACATGCTTAGGGAGATTGGAAGAAAAAGATATTGTCCAGGTTGATTTAGAAGGCAATGTTATAGGCAAAGGCGTTGCTTCTTCTGAGAATTTGATGCATAGAGAAATTTATAAAGTTTTTGCGGATACAAAGGCGATTATTCATACGCATTTAACGTATGCCAGTGGATATTTTAGCGTTAATGAAGCGTTGGTGCCGGTTACGTTTGAATCAAGACTTTATTTAGGTGAAATAAAGGCTGTTGAGCAGACAACGCCCACAGTGACCGATGTTTCACCTGTTATCGAATCTTTAAGAAATAATAATATTATGATGCTTAAATCACACGGCTCTTTAGCTATGGGAAAGAATCTTTTTGATTGTTTTCTTTTGACTCAGTGCCTCGAGGAATCTGTTAAGATGGATGCTGTTAGCCGAATTTATCAAGCGCAAGCAGGTGAGTTAAAGTCAGAAAAAATAGATCAGCTAACGGGTGCTAAGAAGTTTAAGCTATTTTCTCGAGAGCAGATTGATGAAATTGTGCGCCTCGTGAATGAAGATCAGAAATTATCCGAACTTGGAAAAAATAGCCAAATGACCATGGGCTTGGCTGTAAAGCTTGATGAGAGTGGTGCGGCTTATAGCTTTCAGTTTGAAGATGGAAAGATTGTTGATGTTTTAGAAAACGATGAGGCAGAATTTGTTGTTTCCGCTCCAGAAAAAGTCTGGCGTGCTGTTTTTGCAAGGGAAATTGATCCTTTTGTTGCGACAACGCAGAAGAAAATGATCCTTAAGGGGGATTTCGCAAAGATTTCTAAATGGTATGCGCCGTGTTCACGGCTTTTTGAGCTGTGGCAAAAAGTAGAGGTTGAATAATGAGTGAAGTAAGAGAATTTCAGATCTTTGTTGATGGTCTTTGGATAACACCAAATAAGAATCAAGCGATTGATTGCGTTAATCCTTCTAATGGTGAGGTTTTTGCTAAAATTGCAAAAGCTGATAGCGATGATACTCAAAAAGCGATTGATGCAGCAAGAAAATCTTTTGAATCTGGAGCTTGGGCAAATTTAAGCATTAAAGAGCGGGGAAAATGTCTTGTTGCTATCGCAAAGCTTATTCGAGGAAATGCAAAAGAATTATCAGAGCTTGAAAGCAAGGCGTGTGGAAAAACGATTAAGCATACAACTTTTATTGATGTGCCAACAGCGGCTGATACGTTTGAATATTTTGGAAGAATTGAGAAGGAATTGCAAGATCGTAAGCTCAACATTAATGCTCCAGTTGATAGTAAGATTTGCTATGAGCCTGTTGGCGTTGTAGGTGCTATTTCTGCATGGAATTATCCTTTGATATTTTTTGGATGGAAAGTGGCACCTGCATTAATAGCTGGAAATAGCATTGTTTACAAGCCTTCAAGCGTTGCGAGCGTGGCAGTTATGCGTTTAATTGAGATTATTCAGGATGTTTTGCCAAAAGGTGTTTTAAATGTTGTGACCGGTTCAAGTGAAGCAGGATCAGCGATCGCAGAATCAAAAGATATTGATATGCTTACTTTTACCGGAGGCACTGAAACAGGGCGGAAAGTTATGCAGGCTGCTTCATTAAATACAAAAAGATTGTGCCTTGAGCTTGGAGGAAAATCTCCTAATATTGTTTTTGCCGATTGCGATATTGATGCTGCGTTGGGTGGGGCGATGTCAGCGATTTTTATGAATCAAGGACAAATGTGCACGGCTGGTTCCAGGCTTCTTTTAGAAGATAAAATTTATGATGAATTTGTGGAAAAGCTTAAAGGCAAAGCAAGCTCATTAAAAATTGGCGATGCACTCGACTATGCAATTGAATTTGGGCCTTTAGCAAGTAAGGCGCATAGAGATTCTGTCATAAAGTTTATTGAACAAGGCAAAAAAGAAGGTGCGAAGCTTGTTTGTGGAGGTAATGTGCCAATTGAAAAAGGCGCATTCTTAGAGCCAACAATTTTTACGGATGTTGATAATCAAATGACAATTGCACAAGAAGAGATTTTTGGACCTGTTTTAAGTGTTATCAAATTTTCTGGTGAAGATCAAGCTATCGAAATTGCTAATGACAGCAAATATGGTTTAGTGGCGATGATTTGGACTAAAGATATTGAAAAAATTGACCGTGTTTCCAAAAGACTTCGATGCGGAACAGTCTGGATTAATACATATGGCGGATTTTATAATGAAGCCCCGTTTGGCGGATATAAACAAAGTGGTTTCGGAAGAGAACTAGGCGTAGAAGGTCTTTTGGAATACGTACAAGTTAAGCACATTTGTCTAGATAAGACGCCAGGTGGAAAGTCATTGGCTGCAAGCTGGTTTTGACTACAGAGCCCTAGAACGGGATTGATATTTTTAGCAACAAATTTAATTAAGTTTTATAAGAAACTAAAGCAAAAAATTTTAAATAAGGAGAGCAAATGAAAGTTTTATTTTTAACCCCACCAATTGCGGGATGGGTCACTCACGGTGATCACAAGGCGCCGAATCAGTATTATGCACAATTGGCTGCATACATTCGATCAAAAAAGGTTGCAGAGCCTGTTGTGCTGGATTGTAAAGCTCTTGATTTAAGTTATGATCAAATGATAGAGGAAGTGAAAAAGATTAATCCTGATTTGGTTATCATGGGAGATATGCTTCATTCTAGTGGAGGTCTTGCGATTATTTGGCATTTTAATGAAAGCGCAAGACTTATTAAGCAAGTTTTGCCAGAGACAAGCATCGCTGTCGGCGGACTTTGGTATTCTGCGTTTTATGCTCAAGAAATGAAAAATAACCCTTCGATTGATTTTATTATGATTGGTGAAGGGGAGCTAACGCTTGAAGATTTGATTAATAATCTAAAAGAGCAGAAAAAAGAATTTAAAGATATCAATGGGCTCTCTTCAAGGGGAAATGACGGAAGCATTCACATTGGGCCTCATCGAGGACTTATCCCGGATATCAATGTTCTTCCAATGCCAGCGTATGATTTGTTTCCTATGGATAAATATGTCGGCCATACATATTGGAAACCATTTTGTGAACTTATGACTTCACGTGGTTGTCCAGGTGGATGCAGTTTTTGTTATGAGTGGAGTATGTATGATCCTCGATTTAGTAAAACAGATTTTGTATCTTGGCGCGGTTTTTCTGCTGAACGTATTTGCAATGAATTTGATCTTCTTGAAAAAACATATGGCGTAAAGGTGGTTGTTATTCAAGATGATGCGTTTAATGTGGATCGAGAAAAGGTAAAAGAATTTTGTGAAGAAAAGATTAAACGTGGTAATGGAATTAAATGGATTTGTTTAGGGCGTGCCGATGATTGGGCTAATCAATTAGATCTTGTCCCCTTAATGGCAAAGGCTGGATTTTTCATGGGTCTTGTTGGTATTGAAGTCTCGTCGGATGAAGAGCTTAAAGCTTTGGGAAAAGGTGTTACGATTGCTCAAATAAAAGAAACTGTTTCAACGTTTCGAAAGAATAATGTCGCGACCGTTGGCACGGTTTTAATTGGACTTGAAGAAGATGATGACGCCGCTATCAAAAAGCGCCTTGAGGTAGCTGAAAATATTGATCCAGATATTTTAGCATTGGATTATGTTATCCCTGTTCCTGGTTCTCAACCTTGGAGTAAAGCGATTGAAAACGGATGGATTGATCCTGAGAATATTGATTTGAAACAATGGGATTTTCATCATCCAATTGTTCCGACGAAACATTTGACAACTGAGGATGTTGGGCGACTTGGGAGTTGGTGCATGCGTGAGTTTTATTCAAAGCCAGAAAGAATCCATCGCATTATGGAAAGCGATTATGACGACTTGGTTAAGCTTTGCGTTAAAGATTTTATGAATAACATTGCAAAATTTGAAGCTGCATCGAAAGGAGAGTCGACCAATGTCTAATTTAAAAAGGAAAATACAATGGGATGTGCAAACTCAAAGAAAATATGATGAAATGATTTCAAAAATTCCTTTATTTCATCGTGAAATTATAAATCAAGTTGTTCCAATAAAGTCTGAAGAAAACGCAGTGGCAAGAGGCGCTTCTTGCATAGAAGAAGCAGATGTTGTTTCGTCATTTTTAACTGAGGTTCCAAAGGCTTTTTATAGTCTTATGATTCGCTTGATGGATGAAGTAGGCTTTGATTATAAAGATTTAACGCCGAATGGAGATCAAAAATAATGCATGTTGCAGTTATTGGAGCTGGTGCTATTGGATCGACGGTGGCAGCTTTCTTGCACAAAACAGGCATTGATGTAACGCTTATTGGTCGCTCTAATCAAGTGGAAGCGATTAGGGAAAAGGGGTTAAAGATTTCTGGAGTGCGAGGAGAGGAAGTCTTTCAAGTTCCGGTCGATACGCACTTAAGGGAAGAATTTCCATTAGTTATTTTTGCAACTAAGACGCAGGATATTTCAGATGCATGTCGCTCTAATTATGATTTTTTAGAGCATAGCGTTATTTTGACAACGCAAAATGGTGTTCAAGCAGACAATATCATTAGCGGACATATAGATAAGATAAAGATTATATCGAGCATCGTTATGTTTGGTGCAACGTATGTTAAAGAGGCAGAAGTTGTTTTTAATTTTGAAGGTAATTGGATTATGGGGAAGCCCTATGTGCCAAATGATATGATTCTTGAAGATATTTCGAAAATACTTTTAAAAGCTTTTTCTGTTGTTGTAACTGATGATATTGTTGGAATGAAATGGCTTAAGCTTTTTGTGAATTTTAATAATTGTATTCCAGCGTTAATTGGAAAATCTATGCAGGAGACATTTGCTGATATCGATTTGTGTCGATTAAGCGTTCAGCTTTTAAAAGAAGGAGTTAATATTGTCAATAGGGCAAAGATTGATTTAGCATCGCTTCCTGATTTTTCCGTTGATCGAATTTATGGTCTTTGCAAAATGCCAGAAGATCAAGCAGCGAGCATTATGAATAAGACGCTGACAACGCTTAGCAAAGAACCGTTGTATGGTTCAATCTTGCAAAGTATTATGCGAAAAAAGAAGAGTGAAATAGAATTTATTAATGGCGAGGTAGATGTTCTTTCTAAGCAAATTGGAAGGCGTGCGCCTTTAAATCATAAAGTTGTTGATTGTGTTAATAAGGTTGAGCAGACAGGTAAGTTTTTTACCGTTGATGAGATTAAAAAAGAGTTTAACTTATAAAGTGGGGTAAAGAAAAATGGCAAGACGAGTGGTGGTGACAGGAGTAGGCGTTGTTGCGCCTAATGGAGTAGGCAATGAAGCCTGCTGGGATGGAATGATTAACGGTGTTTCTGGTGTTAAGCGTGTAACGGAATTTGATGTATCAATGTTTATGACACAAATTGCAGCGCAGGTTAGAGATTTTGATCCGATTGCGCTTGGGTTGACGCACGACGAAGCGCTTCGCATGGATCGATATGTTCAATTTGCCGTTGTTGCAGCGCGCATGGCATTAGAAGATTCCAAAATAAATTTAGACAATGTTGATAAAGAGCGTGCTGGCGTGTCTCTTGCGAATGCAATTTGCGGAACAAAATATATGGAAGAGGAATTTGCGCTTGTGACGGATAGCGGAAAAGATGCTATTGATCCAGCAAAAGTGCGTCCTGATCTTTATGATGCAGCGATGTTTAATACGCCTTCAAGTGAAATTTCTGCGAAGTATGGCTTGAAAGGAATTTGTAATACAATTTCAACAGGGTGTACGGCTGGAACGGATTCTGTTGGATTTTCATTTGAGGCGATTCGAGATGGCGATGCGGATGTGATGGTCACAGGTGCAAGTGAGGCACCGATCACACCTATTACTTTTGGAGCATTTGATGTGCTTAATGTTTTAGCAACGCGTAATCATGAACCAGAAAAAGCCTCGCGTCCTTTTGATAGTGAAAGAAATGGTTTTGTTATTTCAGAGGGTTGCGGAATTCTTGTCTTAGAAGAGCTGGAGCATGCTAAAAAACGTGGGGCAAGGATTTATTGTGAAGTAACGGGTTTTGGTACAACATGCAATGCGTATCATATGACAGATTTGCCGTCGGATGGTGAACCAATGAAGGATTGTATTTGTTTGGCTATGGAAGATGCAGGAATTAAGCCAGAAGAAATTGATTATATTAATGCTCATGGTTCATCGACTCGACAAAATGATGTTTTTGAAACAAATGCTTATAAAATAGCATTAGGCAAACAAGCTTATAAGATTCCGATCAGTTCTTTAAAGTCTATGATCGGACATCCTTTGGCGGGTGCTAACGGTGTAGAATTGGCCATTGGTGCACTTATTTTTGAGCGCAACATACTTCCTCCGACAATTAATCAGACAACGCCTGATCCAGATTGTGATTTAGATTATGTTCCAAATGTTGCTCGTGAAAAGAAAGTAAATTGTATGCTTAAAACATCGAGTGGGTTTTCTGGTGTTCATTCAGCAATGGTATTAAAGCGATATACAGAATAAACGAAAGGTAGTTTTAAAATGAAGAAAATTTCTATTACAGGTTCTGGAATTGTTACTCCGAGCGGAATTGACAAGAGAAAATTCTGGGCCAATATTAAATCAGGACGTTCTGCTGTTAAAACGATTGAACGTTTTGAGTCTTCTCGATATCCGTCGCATATCGCCGGACAAGTTCATGAGTTGGATGCTTATAGCAATGTGTCATCACGTCTCTTAAAGAAAATTGATTTATTTTCTCATATGGCGCTTGTCGCATCTGAGGCTGCCATAAAAGACGCGGGTATTGATATGGATAAAGAAAATTTAAAGCGTGCTGGCATTTTTGCTGGCAATGCGATTGGTGGCTGGCTGTATGCAGAGACTCAGCTTCGAGATATGTATCTGGAAGGCCGTGAAGGAGTCAGTCCTTTTATGGCTTCGGCATGGTTTCCGGCAGCGCCTCAAGGACAAATTTCAATTCATTATCAAATTAAAGGGTATAGCAAAACAATTGTCTCTGATCGAGCAAGCTCTTTGATGGCGATTGCTTATGGTGCAAAGAATTTAAATGATGGAAAAAATGATTTTATTTTAGCAGGTGGAATGGAAGCACCCGTTTCTCCTTATGGACTTTTGTGTTGTAATACTTCTGGTGTTTTGACACAACGAAATGATGAACCAGAAACGGCGTATCGTCCATTTGATAAAACGCGCGACGGGATGGCTGTTGCTGAAGGGGCAGGTATTTTAATTCTTGAAACTGAAGAGCGCGCGAAAAAGCGTGGTGCAACAGTTTTAGGAAATATTATTGGTTATGGCACAACGACAGATGGTGTTGATCGCATTGAACCGGCGAGTGATGGTTTTGAGTTGAGCCGTGCGATTCAAATGGCACTAAAAGATGCACAAGTTGAGCCAAATCAAATTGATTGTATTTGTGCGGATGGCGTTGGGACGCAAATTGGCGATGCGACAGAAACGCTTGGCATCAAAAAGGCGTTTGGTGAATATGCTAAAAAGATTCCTGTTTCAGTTCCAAAATCAATTTTTGGAAATATGTTGGGTGCTTGTGGGGCAGTAGACGTGGCAACAACGCTTATGGCAATGGAACACAGCATTGTTCCTCCGACGATAAATTTGCAGAATCCAGATCCAGATTGTGATTTAGATTATTGTCCAAATAAAGCGCAAGAAAAGGAAATTAAACGAGCACTTGTTATTAATCGTGGTCGTGGCGGGATTAATTGTGCATTAGTATTGGAAAGGGGGTAGTTTTGCAATCGAAAGTATTCCTTATTGTGGTTTTTATTTTTATTTTATGTTTGGTTATTGTGGGATGGTATTTTTTGGAGATGTATGGACAAAAGGCACAAATTGCTATGACGAAAGGTACTGAATATTCTATTGGTGAGAAAGTTCAAGTATCTTATGAGGATCAGGACGTAGAAAAGGAAAGTGGGATTGAGTTTTTTTGGGTGTGGTTGAAACAAAAAACTTCCATAGTGATTAATTCTATTTCTTTGAATATTCCGTCATTTTAAATTAAATAAAAAGGAGGCAGGGCATGAGCTTGGAAGAAAAAGTAAAAGCAGTTTTTAAGGATGTTTTGGAAATCGGTCCAGAGGAAATCAAGCCAGATGAAAAGATGGATATTTGTCTAGGGCTTGATTCAACGGAAATGGTTGAGATTACTGTTGCGCTTAAAAGAGCATTTAATCTTGATATTCCAAATAATGGATTTAAAAAGACGTTAACGTTTAATGAGCTTATTGAAGAAATGAAGGCTAAAGGAGCGCAATAAATGATTATTGATTTAAGTCTTGCTATTGATGATACGTTAGAAGAAACGCATGGCGCAAAAATTGATCGCATTACGCATTCAGAGGGTGTTGATCATTTTAATTGGGTTGTCATGGGCAAACAGCCTGGCGGAAAAGAGCGTTTTGAAAAAGGTGAGAGGATTGTTAAGCCGGAAGAAATTCCAGATGGAGAGATGTTAGGCCTTGAGATTGTTCATTCGTCTGTTCATATGGGAACGCATGTTGATGCGCCTTATCATTATGGCAGCATGTGCGAAGGAAGGCCTTCTAAAAAAATTAATGATGTTCCTTTAGAATGGTGTTATTCTGACGGTGTTGTCTTGGATTTTACGCATAAAAATTTTCCTCAGACGATTAGTAAAGATGATGTTATTGAAGCGCTTGAGAAAATTAAATATACATTAAAATTTTTGGATATTGTTTTATTTTATACTGGCGGTGATAAGAATTTTGGAAAGCCAGAATATATCACAGAGTATTTGGGTGTTGAGCCTGAAGCGGTTGAATATCTTTTAGATCATGGCATTAAGATGATGGGTGTTGATACATTAGGATTGGATAAACCATGCTTTGGCATGTTTAAGGAATTTTTAGACACACGACAAAAAGATAAAATTTGGCCGTCACATTTTTTAGGACGAAAAAGAGAATTTTGTCATATGGAACGATTGGCAAATTTAGGGGCCATTCCAAAACCGTTTGGCTTTAAAGTATCATGTTTACCAATTAAGATTCGTGATGCTGGCGCTGGATGGTGCCGAGCTGTGGCAATTGTCGAAGGCAATTGACACAGGCTGCGAGGCATCCGCAGCGAATTGATTCCGAAGGAATCAGCAGGGGATAGAGTGGTGGCGATTATCGAATAAAAAAGGAGAGCAAGATGTCATTGACACAAAGAGAAAGAAAATTTATTTCACAAGCTGATAAGTCGTTTTCTTTTTTGTTAATTTTTGGAGTTTTGTTAATTATTGTTCCAATTTTGTTTGTATTTTATATTCGGATGGAACCTTTTGAAAATTCTGAAAAGATTTTTCCACAGTTAGCTGAAATGAGAACAGTATTCGAACACGATAAAACAATGTTTGAGCAGCATAAAAATGAAATTGTAAGTCAACGCGAATTCGATCTTTATAACGCAAACTTAGAGTTAAGAGCGGGAATTTTGATGCAAGCCCACTTTGTTTTATCGACGATGATTGCCCTCTTAGTAAGATTTTCTCAGGTTATTGGGCTTCTTTTTATTCTTTGGGCTTTTGATAGGCGGAGAGTATTAAGGATTATTAAAAATAATATTAATTTGGAGGAGGATTAACATGGGACATACAGTCAATTCAATTGTTGTAAACGCGCCGTACGAAAATGTTTTTGATACATCAAATAATATTGAGCGATGGACAGAGCTTTTTGGAGATGAATATGTTAAAGCCGAGGTTTTATCTCGAGAAGGAAATCGAATTGAGTTTCGCTTAACAAATAATGAGGGTCAATCGTGGACATCGTTTCGTCTTTTGTATAAGGAGCATAAATTTGCTTACGCGCAAAAAAATGAGCCAACATTTCCTTTTAAGTATATGAAAATTGTTTGGCTTTATACTGAGGTTGAAGATGGAATTTTAATGACATGGATTCAGGATTTTGAAGTTGACCCTAAAGCAAAATTTACAGATGTACAAGTTGTTGATGGAGTAAATGAACATTCTCAGCACAATTTAAAGATTTTTAAAGAAGTCATTGAGAAAGAGGCAAGCAATTAATATTAGAAAAATTGTTTACGGCCTTCTGTGCTTAAACTGCATTACGATATCATTTAATGTCGCGGCAATTGCAGCAGCTGTTCCAGGAATTGCCGCGAATTTGCATTTGCCTGATTTTTTGGTTTCACGCATTATTCCGGCATATATGATTCCATATGGAATAGGAGCTCTTTTATATGCACCATTAGCGCGATATTTTTCATTTCGCCTTGTGATGGCTGCTTCAATTGGTCTGTATGCTTTGGGTAGTTTATTGTGTGCACAAATTACATCGATAGATCATTTTGTGATCGCACGTATTCTTTGTGGTGTTGCAGGAGCGGGCGTTATTCCTTTAGGTTTGATTATTATAGGAAAAATGTTTGAGAAAAAGGTTCGAGGGCGGCTTGTTGGTCTATTTTTTGGGTGTAGTTTTGTTTCATCCGTAGCCGGTGTATTTTTAAGTGGGGTCGCAGACTGGCGATATTTGTTTTATATACCTTTTGTATTGGGGCTTTTAGCATCTTTCCTTATATTTATAGTGAAATCTGACATTTTGGAAGGTAGGCAAAAAAATCCTATTAATTATTTTAATATTATATATAATATTAAAATACGAAATATATTTATATTTATATTTATTATAAGTTTTCTTTATCATGGATTGCATAAGTGGTTTGGTGTCTATTTAAACCATGATTATGGGTTGAATCAGTTATCAATTAGTTTGATCTTTGTATTAATGGCGGTTTTTGGATTTGCTGGACAAATTTTAGGTGGATTCATTTCGGATAAGCGTGGAAGATTAATGTCTTGTTTTGTTGGAATATTAATTCTTGGCGCTTCAACGATGCTTCTTGTTGGGCATTACCCGGTCTGGATTTTAGCTATTATTCTTTGTGCAACATCTATTGGGTGGACTATTGGGCACAATGGAGTCTCAACAGTTTTGACAGATTTTCCTGAAGAAAATCGTGCAGAGGTGGCAAGCCTTAATTCATCTGTTCGGTTTTTGTCTGGGGGTCTTGGGTTTTTAGCAACCGCACCTTTTGTTGAGAAAAGTTTTAGTGTTACATTTTTGTGTATTGGTGCTTTGATGTTTTTATTAATTCTATTTGTTCGAAAAGCAGTTTGTGAACATTAATTTTAGGAGAAAAAGTAAAATGGATTTAAAAGGAAAGAATGTCGTTATTACGGGCGCAAGCAAAGGAATTGGAAAAGCTGTCGCGATGCGTTTGGCAGAAAACGGCGTAAACCTTGTGATTGCAGCACGTACGCAGTCGACGCTGGATGAAACGGTTAAAGAAATTAAAGATAAGACAGGCGTTAATATTTTGGGTGTTGCCGCAGATGTTAGTAAGCTCGATGATCTTAAGAAGATTGTAGATACTGCTAATAAAGAATTTGGCTCAATTGATATCTTGGTTAACAATGCTGGCGTTTCAAGCCAATATCCATTTGAAAAACAACCGCTAGAGGACATAGAAAGACTTGCGCATACAAATTATTTAGGATATGTTCGTTTGATTCGCCTTGTGATTGAGCAAATGATTGCGCGTAAAAGTGGATCGATTATCAATATGGTTTCAGGATCAACTTTATGTGATCCAATCCCAAAGACATTTGTAACATATAGTTCTCTAAAAGTTGGGTTGCGTGCATTCTTAAAAGGTTTGTTTTGGGAAATGCGAGATCACAATATTAAAATTACATCTATTTTGCCCGGCGTTGTAGATACGGGATTAACAGATAAATTAGACAATATTACGCAAGATCAAAAAGATCGCTTGATGTCGCCTGACGCTGTTGTTGATATGGTGATGTTTGCGCTTTCTGTTCCTGCGAATACGTGTCCTTTGGAGCTGGCCGTTATTAATCAGCAAACTCCATGGACAAAGCCTGTGATTGACTATAGTCAAAAGCAAGCAAAATAACAAGCTGAGAAAAGAGAAAGAGAGGGGGTGAGACGTTATGGATAAAACAGTCAAGACCTTCAAGAAAAACAAGTTTCAAGAGATTCGCGTTGGTATTAGAGAATACAAAGGAAACGATCTCGTCGACATTCGTACGTGGACAATGACACAGGGAACAGATGAAATGGTTCCTACGTCAAAAGGTGTTTCAATGAATATTCATCTTATTGCTGAATTAAAAGAAGCAATCGAAAACGTAGAGAAAACACTTAAAGAAAGTTTAATGCTCTAGTGCTGAGTGCCGATAATTTAGAATTATCGAGGTATTAATTATGTCCGGAATTATTGATTTTCATAGTCATTATATTCCGACAGAGATTGCACAGAACACCGCTTTTTTTAAAAGCCATTGGTCTGATATCGAAGGACACTTGAAGACCATGGATCAAAATGGCATTGAGCGTTCTTTCCTTTTTTATCCTGCCACCGATGCTCATCTGAATATGGGTGGATGGAGCAATGTTTGTCGGATTTACAATAAGCAAATAGCTGATGTCGTCGAGAGTCATGACGATCGTTTTGTAGGCGCTGGAATTTTGCCTATGGACACGCCTAAAGATTTCTTAGACGAATTGACGCGCATTAAAGATTTAGGTCTTAAGCTTGTTTCGTTAGCATCGAGCTATAATGGCAAGTATTTAGATGATGAGATGTTTTTTCCTGTTTATCAGTTTTGCCAAGAAAACAGCCTTCCTATTCATATTCATCCTCAAATCATTAATCCAATTGGCGAAGAACGTGTCAAAGACCCTCTTTTAACGCCTGTTTTAGAGTATATGTTTGATGTTTCTATTTGTCTTGGAAAAACGATGATGGCTGACGTGTTTAATAAATTCTCAGATGTTAAGTTTATTTTTGCTCATTACGGGGGTGTTGTTCCTTTCCTAAAAGAGCGATTTGATAATACATATATGATGCTTCGAAAGCGTAATTTTGTTAAAGATATTGGCAAGAATCCAAGCGAATATTTTAAAAATTTATTCTTTGATACAAGTGGATCAAAATCTCCCGGGGCATTAATGTGTGCTTTGGAGGTTGCAGACGCTAATCGTATTCTTTTTGGTAGCGATTGTCCGGCAAATCAAGATGTTGCTGGATCTATTGATATGGTTCAATCCTCGTCGATGACTGAACAGAACAAGCAGTCTATTTTGCGGGAAAATGCCTTAAGATTATTGTTTTCAAAAGCATAAAAGATAGCATAGAAGACCCATCTCTAGGCACGTAAGTGTCTATCCCTTAGCGTACTTACAAATATAATAAAAAACTTGACAAAGATAGAGCTCTCTGTTATTCTTGTTGCTCTGTGCAAGTCACAGAAATTGTTGTTTCGTTCTTTAGATATATATGCCAAGTTTATTCTGGAGAGTTTGATCCTGGCTCAGAGTGAACGCTGGCGGCGTGGATTAGGCATGCAAGTCGAGCGATCCTTGCTGGACTTTTATTGGAGTGCTTGCACAAAGATAAAAGACTGGCGCTGGATAGCGGCAAACGGGTGAGGAACACGTGAGTAATTTGCCTCTAAGTCAAGCATAGCTTCGTGAAAACGGAGGTAATTCTTGATAGTATCTTTTTATCGCATGATTTTAAGATTAAAGGCGGGGACCTTTTAGGCCCGCCGTTTAGAGATGAGCTCGCGTCCTATCAGCTTGTTGGTGGGGTAATGGCCTACCAAGGCAATTGACGGGTAGCTGGTCTGAGAGGATGGTCAGCCACACTGGGACTGAGACACTGCCCAGACTCCTACGGGAGGCTGCAGTCGAGAATATTTAGCAATGGGCGAAAGCCTGACTATGCGACGCCGCGTGAGGGATGAAGGTTTTCGGATCGTAAACCTCTTTTGTTAGGAAAGAACATTTTAGACCTAATACGTCTAAAACTGACGGTACCTAACGAATAAGCCACGGCCAACTCCGTGCCAGCAGCCGCGGTAATACGGAGGTGGCAAGCGTTACTCGGAATTATTGGGTGTAAAGGGCAGGTAGGCGGTTTAATAAGTGAGGGGTGAAAGCTCCCGACTCAATCGGGAAATTGCCTTTCAAACTATTAGACTTGAGGACGGTAGAGGAAAATGGAATTCTCAGTGTAAGGGTGAAATCTGTGGATATTGAGAAGAACATCAACGGCGAAGGCAATTTTCTAGGCCGTCTCTGACGCTAAACTGCGAAAGCTAGGGGAGCAAACAGAATTAGATACTCTGGTAGTCCTAGCCGTAAACGATGAGCACTAGGTGTTGGTCCTTCACGGGGTCAGTGCCGCAGCTAACGCATTAAGTGCTCCACCTGGGGACTACGGTCGCAAGGCTAAGACTCAAAGGAATTGACGGGGACCCGCACAAGCAGCGGAGCGTGTGGTTTAATTCGAGGCTACACGAAGAACCTTACCTGGGCTTGACATGCTAGTGGTAGCGACGCGAAAGCCGAGCGACCCTTCGGGGAGCTAGCACAGGTGCTGCATGGTTGTCGTCAGCTCGTGCCGTGAGGTGTTAGGTTAAGTCCTGCAACGAGCGCAACCCCTGTTGTCAGTTGATTTCTCTGGCAAGACTGCCTCGAAAACGGGGAGGAAGGTGGGGATGACGTCAAGTCAGCATGGCCCTTACGTCTTGGGCTACACACACGCTACAATGGGTGGTACAAAAGGTGGCAATAGAGCAATCTGGAGCTAATCCCAAAAGCCATCCTCAGTTCGGATTGTAGGCTGAAACTCGCCTGCATGAAGTTGGAGTTGCTAGTAACTGCAGGTCAGCATACTGCGGTGAATACGTTCTCGGGCCTTGTACACACCGCCCGTCACGTCATGAAAGTTGGCAACACCTGAAGTCGGTGAGCTAACCCCGGTTTCCGGGGAGGCAGTCGCCGAGGGTGGGGCTAGCGATTGGGACGAAGTCGTAACAAGGTAGCCGTAGCGGAAGCTGCGGCTGGATCACCTCCTTTCTAGGGAGAGAACAGACATCATGTCTGGTATCTTCTAGGTCGATCTCTGATTAATCAGAGTAGATCACTTTCCTTCCGCTATTCAGTTGTTGAGGTGTCTTTGTCAAAGTAGGGCGTGAACCAAGAATGGCCCGGGCCATTAGCTCAGCAGGTTAGAGCGCAGTCCTGATAAGACTGAGGTCCCTGGTTCGATCCCAGGATGGCCCACCACTAGATTCAAAAGCGCTTAAATCACACCAAATCAGTCCTGCGCTCCAGCCAACTAGTACAGTCCTTTTCAAACCCCCCAAAGCTACTCAGGTACGTCAACTAACCACAGTCTTTGTCAATTGGGTGACGGTTTACTGCTGATGTGCAATTTGGAAGGCAAGCCCCACTTACCAAAGAGGAAGATATTGCAAGGACAAGAGAGAAAACAAGAGGCGTCTTTCTATTGGGGTCGCACTATAGTAGTTATGGTTGAGTACAACGAGAGGTCTAAATTCCCTGTCTAAAAGAGGGGAAGTATGTCTTTCTGTTATCTAAGTTGTAGACTTAAGAGATTCACGCCGTGCTAATAGTATTGTCGCGACCCCCAGCATTGTAACTGATATTCCCATAATGAAGCCTGTTGTCATTACTGGATTAGTGGTGAACATACTTACTCCGACGGCCATTATTGCTCCACTCACAATTAGTACTGCCTTCTTACTTAGTTTCATAGAATGTTACTCCCAAACGATTCTTAA
This sequence comes from Candidatus Aceula lacicola, assembly GCA_030765785.1. Classification (GTDB taxonomy): domain Bacteria; phylum Omnitrophota; class Gorgyraeia; order Zapsychrales; family Aceulaceae; genus Aceula; species Aceula lacicola. The sequence goes on from JAVCCC010000045.1 coordinate 28,141, forward strand.
TGAACCGGCATT
>JAVCCC010000036.1 GCA_030765785.1 Candidatus Aceula lacicola
CCCGGTATTCACGCCTACCATTCTTCGTGGATTAAGAGTCTATCCTGACAATTCTCTTAAATTCGACTTTATCGTCGATTCTGGTGATACCGGGCTTAAAGGCACTGCTTTAAAGAATGAATCTGAAAAGCTTATTAAATACTTCCTAGCTGCTCTAACGATTCCTGAAGACAATCTATGGGTTAACTTATCTCCCTATGAGCAAGACAGAGTCATACCAGACACTCTTGCTCAAACAGATATGGGCACAGATATGTTGGCTCAAGATTATCTCTTAAAACAAGTCACAGCTTCTCTGATATACCCTGAAGATGAGTTAGGTAAGCAGTTCTGGCAAAAGATCTATAAGAAAGCCTACGAAGAATATGGAACAACCAATATCCCTGTGGATACCTTTAATAAGGTCTGGATCATGCCTGAAAGGGCTGAAGTTTATGTCAAAGATGATAGAGCCTTCGTAGTGGAATCAAGATTAAAGGTTATGCTGGAAGAAGACTATGTTGCGTTTGAAAAAGAAACAAAAAATAATAAGGATGTTCCGATTTTGACTGCTAGGTCGCAGTCAAAACGGAATAACGTTCAAAACCTAAACGTTAAACATCTCGACACGTTACACGTGCGGGATAAATTCGCGCAGGCTGACTTGACGTCGATTGAAAGTCTCCGTAAGTCAGGCGCTCATTTAAAAAATAACCTCGCCTCAGACATTGTTCGTGAAATCGTCATTCCAGCTTTAGAAAAAGAGGTCAATGAAGGTAAGAATTTCGCCCGATTAAGACAGATCTACAATTCTCTTATTTTGGCTTATTGGTTTAAGAATAATTTAAAAGAATCGATCCTTAATAAAGTCTATTCTGATCAAAGTAAGATCAAGGGTGTTGATACTAAGGATATCTCCCAAGATATCTATAATCAATACATTGATTCTTTTAAAAAAGGTGTCTGTGATTTTATAAAGGTTGAATACGATCAGTACGCTCGAAAGAATATTCCAAGGAAGTATTTTTCGGGAGGGGTGAAATGGGAGCTTGATGGGGTTTTTACAACATTTACGGGTAATCCATATCTTTATGCTGAAGAATCTGAAAAAAATACAACTTATATAGCAACGACAAATCTTGCGCCTGACCTTGCTTCTGAAAATTGGGTTGGCACGGCAACAAATATGCCAGAGTTTTCGGTAGGAACCGCAAGCAGTTTAAAAAAATCAATAAGCTCTTCAAATATTGACCCCCAAAAAACCGCGTCATCGAATACCAGGGCTATCGAGGGGAAAAGCCAGGCATTGTCCGCACCTTTTATTCCGAAAGCAGAATTACTTGATAAAATTAAAAAAGCTGATTATCAAAATTTTGGCAATATGATTCGAACGGTCATTCGTGACAAAGAAGAGCATATGATAGCTACATGGGGCGCGACAGATGTTGTAGAAATCCCAGGATTAAAGGATGAATTTTGTCTTAAATTTAATAGTGAGCAGTGGAAGCTAGGTCCGCCGGAAATGATTGAAGACATTCTGCCTGGATACAACGTGGGGCAGCCAGTCGCAAAAGTTGGAAACGTTTTAATTTTAAGAAGGCAAAGAGGAAGGCAGGCTGGAATTCATGAAGACATTCAGGTAGAAAAAAGATATGATGCAAGGGCATTGCGGAAAGATTATATTGAATATTTACAGAAAGTCTCAAAGATGCCACAAAGCGCCTTTGATAAACTCGTCCACATTATGTCTGTGCTTGTTGACAAAGGATATCAAATTGATGCTGGAGCAAGTGCTAACCTTTTAATTGATTTTAAGGCAAAAGAGTTTCCTATTGTTGATGTTATGCCAAAACTAGAAGAGGGCGGAAAAAGCCTTTTAGGATTGGTTTCTATGCTGATAGATATCCATCATTTAGTTACTGATTATGAGATAAAGCCTATTCCAAAAGTTTTAAAAAAAGAAATTCATGGCATTACAAAGAAGCTTATCAGTGGATTTGATAAAGATGGAATCAAGAAAGAGCTGCCAAGCCTTGAACAATTTAAGGCAAATTTTGATAAAAGCTTTCCTTATAATATTCGCCATGGCAAAGAGTTAGAAGAATCAGCATTTGATGAGCTTTATGGAAACTCTTTAGATGATATCCTGCGCGTTTCATCTAGCGCTTCAGCGTCAACCAGCGGCACTACCTCTACTGGTGATATCGATTTCAACAAAAAATCATCATCAACTATTAAAACATTTGAAATTGGTCAGAAGCTGGGGCCGAATGGACACATGATTGCTGGAGGTGAAAGCAACGGTAGAGCTGGAAGAGATTCGAGAGAAATCATTACAGTTGATTGGGAAAAAGATACGGTCTTACAAAATATTTACGCTAACGTCACAAGACGACTAGATAGAGGAAAATCAGGAAAAGACACCTTGCCTTTCAAGTTAGATTTCTTAGAAACAGTTTATGATGCTGTTTATGCGGCAATAAAATATGATGGAAATGCGTTCAGAAACAAAGCGGGTCAAGAAATCTTGATCGGCGATTCTATAGAGGAAAACGGTGTTTGTAGGCATATGGGAATTTTGGTTGCAGCACTTTTAGAGAAAATGATTCAGGAAGGATGGCTAAACGGAAAGGCTTATTATGTTCGTGGCGAGGGACATGGCTGGGCAGTGTACGAAACTAAAAAAGGAGAATTCAAAGTATTTGATGTTGCTCAAAACTATTTTGGAGAAATGAATAAAAAATACTACTCCTCTTATGGATATTACGAAACATACCAAGAAGCTTTTGACAGAGAAGTTTTGTCTAGAACCAATAAAAACCCTCTTGTAGAAATTTTAATTACTGCAGAATTAAAAAATGGACAGAGCTTGGAAGTTGATTATATTAAACCTATCGAGCTAAACCTTGCTGGAATTGTTGATTTAAAAATTATACATTTTGATGACATTGAAAATTCCAACCTAATAAGAAATGAAATGAATCCAGCGGTAGAATTCTTTATTATTGATCAAGCCGGCAAATATAAAGGGTTACGTGACGGCGAAAAAGTCATTATCGGCCGAAAAAAATATCAAGATAGATTTCCCGGACTTGAAGATATGAACATCTCAAGATCCCACATAACTATCAGGAGGCAAGGAAATAAAATTTTTCTGAAAGATGGCGACTTTACGCCATCTGCAAATAGCACGAATATTGCGTATTATAAGAATGTATCTTTAGAAGATGAGCTTGAAGAAATGAGCGCAGGAGAAAAAGAAATAAAGAAGGCTTCCTCAAATCTTAAAGGTGGTATCGACTTTAACGCTGAGAACATGGATGTCACAACCAAGGGTGATGAGATTGATTTTGACATTCCTTTAGATATGCAAAATATTGACTTTAATAATATTGAAGGCTTTGTGCCGATTATTATTAATATCACACCTATCGCAAATTTCATGGGATTGCTAGGCCTTGATGATGGTGAAAATGGAATAGAAAAGTTTAGTCAGGTTCAAGAGTTTATCGATCCTGTAGTAGCCGACTACGAATATATATAAAATTATGTATTGGAAGTTTGTAAATAAGTGTCTAATTGGTGCCCAAATGGTGCCCATCTTACACCAAAACATACCGAAACAAACCTAAACAAACCTAAGCATCTGGACAGTTTTTGAAGAGTACTTCTCGACGCTAAATTGACAGAAACACTGAAAATAAAGGAGTTAGGGAAAATAGCCCTATCGAATCCTTCTTTCTCCGCCATCTTGCATCAACAATAACCTCTGAACCCTTTGGGTGGAGGTTATTGCTTTTTAGGAGGAGATGGAGGAGCATGCTTTTAAGCCTCCGTGCTTAAAAGTACTCCGTAGCTTTATTTTTATAGACTTCGTTCCCTTCGGGCGAAGTCTATTGCTTTTTAGGGGACTCCGCCAATAAGATTATAATAACTTTTAGAGTTTGCTTGATGGCGTGGTAAGATAATGCTTAAAAGGAAATCCCGTGCCCTTAAGAAGCAGTGCTGGGATAAATTCGGACACATAACTTATGAGCGTTAAGCTCCATAAGTTATGTTCTCATTTATGGAAAATAATAGTTTAAAATATGGTTATGCTCAAGCATTGAGTTATTCGAATGCAATTGCAGAAATTTTTTATTCTGTAATGAAGAAGAAATATCCGTTAGATCGGGAGATAAAAAGTTATTTTAGAAAACATGACGAATGCGGTTCTAAAGATCGTTTTGTGATTACAGAATCACTTTTTAGCTTGTTTCGCTGGTATGGCTGGGTAAAGGGTAAGCTACCAGGTGGCCAGCCAGAGAATTCTTTAAAATCAAAGAAGTTTTGCGTAGGATTGTCAGCTGCTTTATGGTTAGATAATCAGCCGTTTGCTCAATTTATGGAAATGCTGTATGATGTTGCAGAAGTTGAGACCACATGGCTTCAAGTTTCGCCAGAGGTAATTGAGGATAAAATAAAAGGCTTAAGCTATTCTTTTAAGATTCGAAAATGTGATGTTCTTGATTTGATCCCGGAGTGGTTTAAAAAAGAAATCTCCAGTGACGATGATTTAGTGGCAATGATTAGATTGCTTCAAAAACGTTCGCCTGTTTGGATAAGAATACAGAATTATTCACAAGAATTAGTTTTAAAAGAACTAGGTGCTCTTGGAGTTGACCTTTGTCAGCATAAAATGGTTTCAAATGCTTTTAAAGTATCGGCTGGAAAATTTAATGCAAAAGATGTTGAGGCGTACAAAAATGGTTTGTTTGAGATTCAAGATTTAGCAAGTCAATGTTTAGGTCTTGTTTGTGAGGTTCGCGCAGATCAATCTTGGTGGGATGTGTGTGCTGGCGCAGGAGGAAAGAGCCTTTTGTTGGCAGATCAAATGAAGGGGCAAGGCAGAATTATTGCGACAGGGAATCGCAAAGAAATAGAAAAGCGAGCGACAAGAGCAAATTTTAAGAATATCCAGATAGAAGATTTGGATAAAGTTATTTTAAGTCAGGATAGTTTTGATGGTGTCTTAGTTGATGCGCCATGTTCTTGTACAGGTGTTTGGCGCCGAAATCCTGATTTGCGCTGGACTTCCTTTGAAGATGTTTGTGAACGGTCGGCGTGTGTTCAAAAGGAAATCTTAGAATTTGCCTGTAAGAAAGTAAAAGAGGGAGGCGTTTTGGTTTATGCAACTTGCAGCGTAAGTGTTCAAGAAAATGAAGGTGTTGTTACGCATTTCTTAAAGATGTTTCCTGAATTTGAATTGGAAGATTTTATTCATCCGTTTACAGGGAAATCTACCGGTGGTATGATACGCGTTAAGTTTGATCCTGATGATTGTGATGCTACGTTTGCTGCGCGGTTTCGAAGAAAATAATAAGAGTTTTTAAGAGAGTCATTATTAATAAGGAAAACATAATGAATGTTAAAGAAATTACGAGTCAGAATAATACAAAGATTAAATGGTTGCAAAAGTTATCGCAAAAGAAACATCGACGGCAAAATAATCAATTTACGGTTGAGAATTTAAAGATTATTTATGACGCGTTAAAGAGTGGATATGATTTTCAGGACTTGTTTGTGACGAAGGATTTTATAGATAAGCATAAACAGGAATTTGAATATTTACAAAAAGAAACAAAAATAGATGAGTATTGTTTAATTGATGAAGATTTGAATAAATATTATTCGCAGCTAGATACTCCTTCGGGCATTACGGCTGTTTACGAGACGAGATTATGTTCTTTAGATCAGGCTAAATCGGTTGTTTATTTAAATGGTATTAAAGATCCCGGAAATATGGGTACTATTATGCGTAGCGCTTTGGCTTTTGGTGTGTCTAATGTTGTGTTGGATGCGACGTGTGTCGATATTTATAATTTTAAAGTTATCAGCGCAGCGAAGGATGCGATCTTTAAATTAAATATTGTTGAGGACAAAGAGGGTGATTGGCTTAAAGAGAATAAAGGGATTTTGCCTATTTATGTGGCGAACTCCAATGAGGGACTTAGCTTGTCTGAGGTTAAAACTGACCCAAGATTTTGTTTAGTCTTAGGATCGGAAAGTCACGGAGTCAGCCAGGAGATAGTGCAATTGGCAGATAAGAATATTTGCATCGATATTAAAGGTGACATCGAGTCTTTAAATGTGTCTTCAGCGGCGGCAATTTTACTTTATAGGTTAACATGAATAAAAAACTAGAAAATAATTTTATTAGAATCGATGAGATTCTCTTGACTCTTCACGATAAGGAAAGTGCTTTAGCCGGGAAGTCTGCGAAGATTTTAGGGATTAAGGAAAAAGAGATCATTCGCTGTTCCATTGCTAAGCGCGCTATTGATTCTCGTAAGAAAGAAAATATTCTTTTTGTTTATTCTGTTAACGTTGAAATAAAAGATCCTCAAGGTTATTTGTCTCGCCAAAAACGATTATCGGCAACAATGAAAAAAAGAGCCCGTCGGCATAATGTGCGATGGCAAAAGCCGTATATTTACGAAGTTAAGAAAGTTGCAGTAGATTGTTCTCATCGTCCAGTTGTTGTGGGTACTGGACCGAGTGGATTGTTTTGCGCGTTAATCCTTGCCGAGGCAGGCTTGAAGCCTTTGGTCGTTGAGCGCGGGCGAGATGTGGATGCGCGTATTAACGATGTGAACACATTCTTTTCTAAGGGAAAGCTTAATCTGAATTCTAATGTGCAGTTTGGAGAGGGAGGCGCTGGCACTTTTTCAGATGGGAAATTGTATACGAACGTTAAGGATTCTCGGACAAAATATATTTTTGATCAACTGATTGAGGCAGGTGTTCCGAAAAGAATTTCTGTGGATGCGCAACCCCATATCGGGACTGATAAATTACGCATAGTTGTGAAGAGTTTACGTGAGAAAATTATTGATTTTGGAGGAGAAGTAAGATTTGATACGTGTTTAACTGACCTTGAGATAGACAATGGAAAAATTGTTGCGATTACTTTTAATGAAAAAGAGAAGGTTTTGGTGGACAGTCTTGTTGTCGCTATTGGGCATTCCGCGCGAGATACATATCAGATGCTTTATGATAGAAGTTTAGAAATGCAGGCTAAGTCGTTTTCTGTAGGTTTGAGAATTGAGCATCTTGCGGATACGATTAATAAATCTCAATATGGGAAATATTGTGATCATCCTAGGTTGCCAGCAGCGAGATATAAACTTGTCGCTCATCTTAAAGATAAGCGTTCGGTTTATACTTTTTGTATGTGTCCAGGGGGTTTTGTTATTGCGGCTTCTTCAGAAAATGGCATGGTTGCCGTTAATGGGATGAGTCTGAATGCGCAAGGCGGAACGAATTCCAATAGTGCGTTAATGGTTAATGTGGGTCCTGAAGATTTTGAATCAGATCATCCTTTGGCAGGAATTGAGTTTCAGCGTATTTGGGAGCGGGCAGCATTTGTGTCTGGAGGGAAAGATTATTGTGCGCCAGCGCAGCGTGTTGGAGATTTTTTAAAAGGTTTGCCATCAGGAGAAGTGGGAAGCGTTACGCCGACATACAAGCCTGGGGTTGTGATGACGTCTTTGTCAGAGTGTTTGCCGAATTATGTTATTGAAAGCATTAAACTGGCATTGCCAGTTTTGGATCGAAAGATGAAGGGGTTTGCTCAAGAGGATGCTTTGCTTGTAGGCGTTGAAACGCGAAGTTCAGCTCCTGTTAAGCTTATGCGCAATGAAAGTTTGCAGTCTAATATTGAGGGAATTTATCCTACGGGAGAGGGCTCTGGGTATGCTGGCGGAATTATATCTGCTGCTATCGATGGAATAAAAGTAGCGGAAAGTATTATTAGCAAGTTTTAAATTTGTCCTAGAACAGTAAAGAAAATGGTGGGGGCGTCTTTCGTTTAAATTTTCTAACTCATTTTATGTTAAAGAGTTGACAGCTTGTCGTTATTTTATTAAGCTATTAATATATAAAGTAATGCATTTTGCAACCAAGGAGCTGCAGATGTTCTTATTTGGGAAAAAAGAAGAAGAAGGTATCTCTGGACAGCTTGAAATCGACCTTATCATGTCTGCTCGCAAGGCTATTGAGAGGACAGCAAGAAAAAGGACCAATGTTGAGCTAAAAGAGAAACCAAAGATTGAACAAAAGCCTGCTGTGAAGTGGCAGGGCAAGATGAAGGTTCTGCGCCCTGCGGATTGTGTTTATGTCTCAGCGATTGCTATAGAGAGAGGCGACCCGAAAGACAATGGTATTGCAATCTTATTTATCCCAGAATCTGTTGCCGAGTTTATTGCGAGGGCTTCTGATGTTCCTTCTTCCGAAGAGTATGATGGTGTTATGCGAGCTTGTGGAGAGTTTTTAAATGAAATGTTGGAGCGTTTTAAGAGTTATCTTGTAAAGTTAGGCTATGAAGAATTAAGCTTTTCAGAGCCACACAATTTTTCGTCTCGTGTTGATCAGCTTTTTGATTATAGTCGTTCGACAAAATTTGAAATAACTTTTTTTAGAAATAAAGAAAAGTTTGTTCAGCTTGAGCTCGGCATCGGACCGTTAAAAAAGAAATAATATAAGATTTAATTTTAGTTTAGGAGGAAGAAATGTGGAAAGTTTTAGTTGTTGATGATAATAAAAATAATTGTGATTTGCTTGTTTCGACTTTAGACGGCCTTGCTGTATGTGATGTTTGCGAAAGCGGGGAGGAAGGGCTAGCTGCGTATAAAAAATCTATCGAAGAAAAAAGCCCCTACAGCGTGATTCTTTTGGATGTTGCAATGCCAGGAATTGACGGTATAGACGTTTTAAAGTCGATCCGAAATAAAGAAGAAGATAGAGGTGTTCTCGAGGGCAAAGGTGTGCCGATTTTTATGGTCACAGCTCACAAGGAACCTTTTATGGACGCATTTAATATCGGCTGTACGGAGTATATCTTGAAGCCTATTGAGCCGGACAAGGTCATTTTAAAACTTAAAGAAAAGCTCGAAGGATAAAAATATCGAGCTGCCTTAAATGTTAAATGCGCATACACAAAGAAAGTACAGTTAAAAAAGTTTTTTTTGCAATTTTTGAAGGCTTATGCGTTACTGTTTGTATGAGCCTTTTTTATTGGATGGTTAAGTTCTTCATTTCCGCACGCCTTTCTGAATTCGCCTCTGATTCTATTTCCATTGCTTTTCTCGCATTTTTCGCTTCTATCTATTTTCGTTACCGTATCGCAAAGAAAAGAAAAAAGATTTTTGAACTTTCTGATGAGCAGCAGGAAATCCTGCAGACTGTTTTGCTAATTGGGATTTTTACCGTTGATCTTAATAAGCGCATTACGAGTTGGAATTCTGCGGCGGAAGAAATTACTGGGTATATGCAGCGAGAAATGATTGGTCAAGATTGCAAGATTTTTACGCAACACCCTTGCATTGAGCGCTGCGGGTTATATGAGGATACGATTGCAAAACCAATAAAAGATGTAGAATGTTCTATTGTGATAAAAGATGGATCGATTCGAAAAGTTTTAAAACGAGCCGATCTTATTAAGGATCGTTTTGGGCAGGTCATAGGAGGCATTGAATGTTTTGAAGATATCACAGATCGTCGTGCCGTTGAAAAGAAGCTAAAAGAATCTGAAGAACGGTTTCGTACTGTTTTTGAAAATTCTGCTGTTGCCATTACCGTAACAGATAAAGAAGAGAGGGTTGTCTCGTGGAATAATTACACCGAAAAAATCTTAGGCCGGAAACATGAGGATTTATACTTAAAGCCTGTTAGCTCTTTTTATCCTAAAGCGGAATGGAAAAAAATTCGATCTTTGAATATTCGAAAAGCTGGACACAGGGATCATCTCGAAACTGTTATGCTTCGGGCGGATGGAAGTCTTGTTAATGTTGACATTTCGATCAGCATTTTAAAAGATGCAGATGATAATATTATAGGGTCTATCGGAGTTTTGCGCGATATTACTGATCGCAAGAAAGCTGAAAAACAATTAATTGAGTCTGAAAAACGATTTCGTACTATCTTTGAAAACTCTGCCGTTGCTATTACCTTAGCAGATAAAGAAGAGAGGGTTGTTTCGTGGAACAATTGTGCGGAGAAGATGCTTGAGAAAACTCACGATGATTTGTATTTAAAGCCAATCAGTGATTTGTATGGGCTGGAAGAGTGGGATCGCATTCGTTCCCTTGGACTAAGAGATAAGGGGCCTCAGCATCATTTTGAAAGCAAGATGATAAGAAAGAGTGGAAGCTTGGTTGATGTTGATATTTCTGTAACAATTTTGACAGAAGACAATGGGGTTATTATCGGATCTTTGGGCATTATTCGAGATATCACGAGTAGAAAGAAAATAGAAAACGATTTAATTCTTGCAAATCGCGATCTCGTTGCTAATGAACAAGCACTTCGAACACTTTTGGAAGATGTTAATAAAACGCACGCTGAGTTAAAAGATGCGCAAAAAGAACTTCTTGAACGTCAAAAGCAGCTTGTTGAAGAACATAAAAAGCAGGTTAAATTAACAGAGCAAGCTGAATCGGCGACGAAGGCAAAGACAGAGTTTTTAGCTAACATGAGTCATGAAGTCAGGACGCCTTTAAATTCTATTGTTGGATTTTCGCAGCTTCTTCGAAAAAATGTCGAGGATGAAAAGCAAAAGAAATTTGCTGAGGTTATTGATGTAAGCAGTCAGCATCTTTTAGCAATTGTTAATAATATTTTAGATTACGAAAAGGCTATTGCCGGACAAATTATTTTAGACGATGCACCCATTGATGTTCGCGTGCTTGCGCAAGATGCCTTTCGTGTGTTGGGAAGCAATGCAAGCAATCGGCCGATTGAAGTTGGTTTTGAGGTTAGCCCTGACGTTCCATCCGAACTTTTTGGTGATGAGGTAAAGCTTAAGCAAATTTTGATGAACTTATTATCAAACGCGCTTAAGTTCACAAAGCAAGGCCACGTTCGGTTAAAGATAAGCATTGAAAAAACAGAACAGGAAAAGAGTGCATGTCGGTATTGTTTGAGATTTTTGATGGAAGACACGGGTATTGGTATCGCGCCTGATGCAAAGGATAAGATTTTTGAAAAATTTACACAGGCCGACAGCTCGACAACGCGTTACTTTGGTGGCACGGGTTTAGGACTGTCTATCTGCAAGGCATATGTTGAGCTGATGGGTGGAAAAATTTGGATTGAATCTGAAGAGGACAAGGGAAGTAAATTTATTTTTATAGCGTTATTTTACGATCATTCCAAGAGAGAGATTATTCAGGATGCATTTTCTGATGATAGTAAAAATAGTTTAGAGGGAATCCGAGTTCTTTTGGCTGATGATCATCGTGGTCGCCAGGAAGAATTTAAACGCTTTTTTAACGAGCTCAAGTGTCAAATGGATATTGTTGCAGATGGCAATGCCCTTGTTGATCAAATTCAAAAAGAAAATTATGATATTTGTTTTGTTAATGTGCAGTTGCCAAGCTTTAGCGGGGTTGGTGCTGTTAAGAAAATTCGTGAAGAGATCAACAAGACGATTCCTATTATCGCTATTGCGACAGCGTCATTCTTTGAAGATAAGGGTCACTGCAGGGAAGCAGGGATGGAAGATTTTGTTTCAATACCGTTTTCGATTGATCAGATTAAAGAAAAGCTGATCGTTTGTATCAAAAATAAATCCGCGTAAGAAATATTTTTAATCTTCTTTGTTGTTCAAATCTTTTATAAATTTTTCCCAATTAATTTTGTAAGCGCAAATTTTGGTTTTGTTCTCAAGTGCTTGTTCGTTTACAGATGGGGAAAAATACTTAAGACCTGTTCCATCGAAATAGTATAATTTGACCGCTAGAGATTGGGCTAAGAATTCATCCATCAAAATGCATTCGAACTTGCCATAATTATTTTTGGCAAAAATAATACAATAAGAGAGGGTTGCCTCTGGAAATTTCTTCTCAATGATTTGGCCATCTTTTTTATAGATAATACTTCTTGGAATTCCAGAGCCAAACTCTTTTGATCGGATTTTGCAATCCATGCTGTCTTTCTTTATGCGAATACCTTGATCAAAATAAACATATGTTTTATCTTGGCTGGTTTCTGTAAACGGTTGGCTGATTCTGGGAAGACCCCCTTGGAGACCCCACATAAAATCAATATATTGTGTTAGGCCACTTCCTTTTACTCTTTTTACAAGGGATGGATCTTGATTAATTTTTTCAATGCTTTCGACATTCCACCGACCCACAAACGTAACGCCGATAATATTTTCAATCAAATCATTATATATAAGCAGATAAGAGGGATCAGGCGTCGCGTGTGTTAGCTTAAGAAGTTTTTTAATTTGGCTTAAGCTAATGTACTTTTCTAAGATTTCCTTTGCCTCACTCTTTGATAATATTGTTATTTTATTTAATATTTTAATGGTATCCGATTTCTTGAAACCAATGGTTTCAAGATATTCTGCTGCTTTGTTTGCGCTTGAATTAAGCATGCGCAAAAGTCCAAGAGCTTTTGTTTCATCTGAACTTAGAAGAACGTTTCCCATCCAATAAGCCTGCGGAACATTAAGAGTGGCTCCGTCAAACGTAACACGCCTTTCCGCGATAGATTTAATAAAGTGACCTGGCGGCCACCATGTGTTGATGATACTATTTTCTGGAGTTTCATTCTTTATCTTTGTTAAAGCCTTGTCCCATGTCTGGTTGAATATGGGGCGTAAACGCGAAGACCAGCTATCGGCTGTCTTCAAAGAAGGTATAATGGTAATGGCTCCTAAAACAAGAACAAGCGCTACAAGAATAGAATTTAATATTATTAGTTTTGTAGTTTTAGTTTTAAGGAATTTCTTTATAAAATCATAGATGAAATTAAGAGATAAGGCCGAAAGAATGCTTAAAGGAATTAAGAGGAGCAAGATAAAGCGTCGAGCTTTGACGGCTAGCATAAAGGAAGAGAGGAAGAAGAGAATAAGGAAAATTGTTTTATATAGTGTTTCAGAGTTTTTATTTTTGATAGAGGTAAATCCGAGAAACAGAATGCCGATAATGGAAAGAGCAAAGAACATGGCTCCTCCTGAAAGAGAAAGAAGTTCGCCCAAAGGTGTGTGGTTGAGCTCGCCAACTGTCAAGTAGACATCAGGCCAGAGGCCTAGCTTGCTCGATAAGAATTCTCCTAAGACCTTGAAGCCTTCTTGAAAAAGAAAAAAGAATTCTTTTGGACCAAATGATAAGAGAATCCCTAAGAATGCTCCACCGTAGATAGAAGTAAAACATAAAGATAAATTCTTTGTTTCGGAAGTTTTCTTAAAAATAAAGTGATTGATGGGCAGAATGATGCATCCTGATAGGAATAAAAGGCTAAAGAGATATACCCATCCTTGCCAGAAAAATGCATAAAGGCTTAAAGTGGCGGCGCATAAAATCCCAGAGACAATCGAGCTTCGAAGACATGTCCGTTTTTCAAGACCAAGAAAGAAAAGAAAAATAATGAGGAGGGGGAATAAAATATTGTAGGGATCGCTATCGTACCAGCCAAAGAAACTTCTTCGCAAGAAAATAGGAGCAAGAAATAAAAGGGTTCCACTGATAAAAGAAGCCCAGGCGCGTAATTTGAGTCGATAACAGATAAAAAAGAAAATGATACAAGACAGCAGCATGAGGAAGATGGGCGTAAAGCTTACGGCAAACATCAAAGAGGTGTTGGGCATAATCTTCGACACTATTTTGTAAATACCGTATCCGATAAAAGGATGGAGGTTGATGGCTTCCCAGTATCCATTAGGACTGAGCATTTTCTTGTTTAGATATTTTGCCCCTTTTCTTTCGGTCATGATTTTGTTGCCTTTAGCAAGCTCTTTGGTAAGACCGTAGAAATAATATGGATCTGAAGCAATAAGATATGTCTCAGGGGTTTCTGATTGTAAATTTTCAGACAGCTCCTGCTTGTAAATTTCCTGAGAAAGCAGGGAAATAGCTTTTCGGATTTCTTCTGGCTTGCCTGTCGTTGCTTGAGCAAGTTTTTCTTGCGCGAGCATTTGTTTTTTGTCTGTCGAGAGGCCAGGATACAGTTCATTAACATTCTTGAGAGTAGCGATCTGTAGTCGATTTGTTAAAAACATTATAGCTTTTCCATCTGTTTCCGAAGATGATTTAAATATAACGGGATAAAGTCTGAAATAAAGACCTGCGGAGGCGACAATGGCCCATACTAAGAAATAAAAAATAATTTTTTTTTGCTGCTTTTTAATCATTTTTAATTAACCTCTTTTTTTGATTGTAGATACTGCAGATAAAATTGTAAAATTTTATTTGAAGGAATTGCAAAGCTTGATCGATCAGACTGCATTTGTCCTGCAACCATAAGCCCTAGTAGCTGGCCTTTAGGATTAAAGAGAGGACCTCCGCTATCGCCATGATAAATATTAAAATTGACATGAAAAAGATCTGGTTCATTGGATTCATGAGGATTTTTTTTAGCAAGCCCAATAATGCGTCCTGCGGATAGAGTTTTCTTCAGAAAGGGAGAGCTACCAACCGTAATGACTTCATCTCCTAAAGTAATAGCACTTGAATCGGCGAAGGCGATGCGTGTAAAGGGATAAGGGGGGTCAATTTTAATAAAAGCAATGTCTTGTTTATCGATAACCAAAAACGGAACAGCAGAGACAGTTTTTCCGTCAAAAAGGTGCACAGCAATTTTGTTGGCGCCAGAGACGATGTGAGCGTTTGTTGCAATGACTCCTGCTGGATCAATAATAACTCCAGATCCCTTTCTTGTGTATTCGGCCGTCTTGACCCCTTTAACGTGAACGAGTTGTCCTGTTTCTTTGTCTAGCGCAAGAGATTGAGGACCTCTAACCATTATTTTATTTTGTGCTGTGATTTCAACGATAGAGGGGAGAGCGAGATGGATTTTTTGGATAACGGATTCTTGCGCGATTGCTTTTAAATTCAAAAAAGAAAGTCCGCTTAGAAAGAAGATAATAAGTAAATATGTAATTTTTTTAGAATTCATTCTTTATTTTCTTAATTTTTCTTATCATTCTACCTTTGAATAGGGGTAAATTCAAGGATGAATGAAGAAATAGAAGATAGATATTTTTTTTGTTCAATGATATAATATTTGCGATTTAACACTTTCTAAAAAAGGGGGCTATATGAAACGTTTTTTAATCATTCTTTTTATCTTCTTGTTTCTTCTCATTTCGCATTCAGCATTTGCATTTCAGTTTGAAGACTTTTATTGGGGGCAAACCAAAGGTGAGATTTTGGATCTCCTGAAAGAGAATAATAAAGAAGATGTGAATATCCAAACAAATGAGCGGATATCCTATTCTGACGAAATTTATCAGCAGCCTTGCAAAATAACCATGATTTTTACGTTTGAGAATTATGAGCTGGCAGCTGTTTTTATTGAATGGGAAACGGGCACAATTGGAGATGAAATTCAAAAAGAGCTTATTGATCGTTATGGTCAGCCAGTAGAGCTTGAATCATACATGAAGGAATATCGATGGCAGGGAGGCTTTCCTGGAGAGCGGCTGATTTTGGATTATTTGGGCAATGCCGAGCTGTCGTATTATGGTGGCAAATATTATCAAAAATATCAAAAGCAGCTTCATGCAGAAGGTGAATCTGAGCTTTAGGTTTATGAATTCTTAGAAAATTTTAATCCGAGATATCATAGTAGTAGATCAAAAAGAAATTTAACTGCATTCCGATTTTTGATGGGAGAGGGCTAATTGGTGGCGCTTGACCCAGATCAATATCCTTCGCACAATCTCTAAATACTTCGTCTAAATTCTAAAAAATTTTTAAAATTTATAAATTGATAATTTTCTCTTTACAGAGATTAAATGGCATATTATAATGAGCATATGCTCATAATAAATGTACGGTTATAATGAGCATATGCTCATAATAAAGGCATATTTTAATGCTCTTATATATTATATAGTCGTTATAAGAGGTTTCCTATCATCTTAAAAAGGATTTTAAAATGGCAAATCGTGGTAGACCAAAAAAAGTTCGATATATTCAAAGAATGCCTAAGATCACGCAATTTAGTCCAAGAGGAAAACCGGGCAGACCTGATGAAATTAGCCTTACTATAGACCAGTTTGAGGCGTTAAAATTGGCTGATTATCAAGGTTTTGACCAGTCGCAAGGGGCGATTGTGATGAAGGTTTCTAGGGCCAGTTTTGGAAGAATTTTGCGCAGTGCTAGAAAGAATGTGGCTAATGCCTTGGTGAATGGAAAAATCATTAAAATTGGCATTGGTGACATGCAAGTTGGCGTTCGTTCTAAGGAATTTATTTCAATGCGCGAGATCGGAATTTTAAAAGAACGACGTTCAAACGATCGCCGCTCAGGTGATCGAAGGTCAACTGATTAAGTAATCTCCATTAAAGACATGTTTTTTTGACCCTTTTTTTCTTATATCATCTACTTCCTATAATATATGTTATGTTAACTATATCATATATGAATATGTGCTCTAAGGTGTTATTTTGCATACCTTTAATGTATGTTAAGAATTACCTGTGGAAAAACTAGTTCAAACTTACCGGGATTATAATTTTGTATTTAAACAAGGCATGTTCTTGACAACATTGAACAGATATTATAAAACGCATTGCTGGACAAGTTTTTTTTATAATAAAACACCCTTATTCCCTGTATTCTAGAATATGGTACTAAAAGTGGCCTTTTTCTGACATTGCATCGATTTTTGCGTTTTTGTGTGGGAAAATTCTTCGATAATTTAATGTGCTTCTTTGCATTAAAAAACCCCAAAAATTAGGCAAATTCTTGGGGTTTTTTGTATTTTTTAAAATTTATTTCTGTCTAACTAAAGTCAATTTCTTGCGGTTCTTGATCGCTAGCTGTCATGGCTTCAGCTTGGGTTATCTTAACTTCAACAAGTGAAAAATTTGAATCTTCAGGGCCACTAAAATACTGCTTTAGCATTGGACTGTTGTCCCACATAAGCTTTTTATTCTCAGAATCGTTGGTTACGGTTGCTTTTCCGGCAATGCGGCAATAAGCCATTTTTCGGTCAACAAAGCAGATTTCAACTAGGGGGTTTTCGTTCATTTGAACGATTGATCTACGATGTGAAAAAAGCGCTAATAACAGCGTATTATCTTCTGTTAGATATGGGCCAACTGGGCGGACTCTTGGTTGATTTTTTTCTACTGTGGCTAGGAAGCCGAATCCGGAATCCTTGATTAAATCGATAGCTTCATCCTTGGTCATAACGGCTCCTTTTTAAATTATTATTGTTTTTTAAATTTTTCGCTTCCAAGGAAATCTGAATTCATTTTCTGAATTATTTGAGCGATAATTGATATAGAGATTTCCTGTGGCGTTTGCGATCCAATATCGAGTCCTGCTGGCATTTTAATTTTTTTAATAAACTGGTTTTGGATTTTTAAAGATTTCAGTTTTTTTGTAAATGCTTTGCTTTTTGATCGGCTCGCAATGACCCCAATGTATGCTGAATTGCTTTTGACTACGGCTTTGAGGCATTCAAAATCAGATGCATGATCTTGTGTAGCAATCATGATTAGTGAGTTCTTAGTTATGGATAGCTTTTTTAGAGATTGTGTTAAGTTTCCTGGCAAGATTTTATCAGCATGTGGAAATCTTTTTTTGTTGGCAAAGGTTTTTCGATTATCAACAATAATAATATTAAAATTAAGAAGTTTTCCGACTATAGATAAGGCTAGTCCGATATGGCCAGCACCGCAAATAATAAGGTCTTTTTTGGTCAAAATAGGTTCAATGAAGACCTTAATTTCGCCACCGCACAGAACTTTTTTTTTGTGATAGTTGTAAGATAAGAGGCTTGGTTTTTTTGATTTTATGGCTTTTAAGCAGTCTTTTTTAGCTTTTTCTTCGGTAGGTCCCCCTCCTATTGTGCCAAAAATACTGCCATCTGGCAAAACAACCATTTTTGCGCCAGTTTTTTGAGGTGTACCTTTGGATGTGGACTCAACAATAGTCGCAAAAGCACACGGAGTGCCTTTTTTTAAATTATTTAAAGCTTGGGCTAGAAGATTATCCATTTTGTTTGATATATGCTTTGATAATCTTTTGGTCTTCAACTGGCTTATCTTGGAGCCCTGTTTCTGCGTTTTCGATTTTTTCAACAACAGTATAGTCACTTATAACTTCGCCAAATATTGTATGTTTCATATTTAGCCAAGGCGTTGCGGCGGTTGTGATAAAAAATTGGCTTCCATTTGTATCGGGTCCAGCATTTGCCATGGCCAAAAGGCCTTTGCGATCAAATTCAACGGTTGGCGTAATTTCATCCTGAAATGAAAAACCCCAGAGGCTTTCTCCGCCGCGACCAGTTCGTGTTGGGTCGCCACCTTGAATCATAAAGTTCTTGATAACGCGATGAAATACGGTGCCATCATAATAGCCTTTTTGGGCTAATCCGAGCATGTTTTCGCAGGCCTTAGGTGCGATTTCAGTAAAAAGCTTGACTTCAATATTGCCTTGATTTGTTTCAAAAACAATGACAGGGTTAGACATTTCTTCGGCTCCTTGTTGGGCATAAACGTTTGTGCAGAGAGCTATGCATAAAAGAAAATAAAAATATATAGAAAATTTCCTTATCATTATTAGCTCCTTAAATTAAATATTTTTTTAAGAATTTTTGTTCTCAGATTCTTTGTCTTCAGATTGTGCCTGATCGGAATTATTTTGTTCTTCACTAGGAGAAGATAATTTTATTTCTTCCGGCTCAGGCTTTTCATCAATTGTCTCAGATTTTGGTGATTTTTGTTCGGGTTCAGAAACAGTTTCAGGTTCAGGTGGTGTTTCGTCGAGGCGAAGTTTAATTTCATTTTCTGGCTGAGATTGTGATGAAAGGTCCAATCCTTCTGGTTCAGAAACAGTTTCAGGTTCAGGTGGTGTTTCGTCGAGGCGAAGTTTAATTTTATTTTCTGGCTGAGATTGTGACGAAAGATCCAATCCTTCTGGTTCAGGAGCAGATTCTGGTTCGGATTTAAGATTGCTAGTCGTAAGATCGATTTTATTCTCTGTCGGAGTGCTTAAATCGATGATTGCATCTTCCTCGACAATATTTGTTGTTTGAGGTTTATCGTTTGCTATCGCAGGTTCATCGACAGGCTGTGCAATAGGTTCTGGTTCCGGCTTTGGTTCAGGCGTAGGTTTCGGCTCAGGCGCAGGTTCTTCGATTTCTTGAACAACTTCTTCGGCAGCAATAGGTTTTTCTTCGGCTTCCGGTGTTGGCAATTCTGATTCTTTTTTGGATTCTTTTGATTTATTCTCGGCCATACGTAATCGATCTAGAAAACTTGAGCTTGCACCTATTGCATCTGCGTTTTTTCTTGACGAGAGATCGCTGACCGGTTCATCGATTTCAAGACTTTCAAGAAGCTCAGATGGTTTTGGCTTTCTACTTCGTTGTTCCTCTAGAAGAATAAAAATAATGGCAATAACACCGAATGCTAAAATTCCTAAATAAATTATTAACACGAAATCCTCCTTTTATGTATTGCAAATTAACTCGTGTTGACAAAAAATCAAAACTTTTTATAATGATTTTATGATTTCTTGTGTCGTACTTTCTGCGGGATTAAGTTCCCGATTCGGATCTCCAAAAGCTTTGGCGCTGATTAACGGTCAAACCATTATCGAACAAGTACAAGCAATGCTTGCTTGTTCAAATGTTGATGAAATGATTATTGTCCTAGGCGCCGAATTTGAAAGAATTAAACCTTATATATTAAAGCATAAAAAGGTTAAGGTTGTCTACAACAAAGATTATAATTTAGGGCAAACGTCTTCTTTTAAAGTTGGACTTCAGTCGATAGATAAAAAAGCTAAAGGTGTTATGTTGCTGCCGATTGATTTTCCAGTGATTAAAACAGAAACAATCAATTTTTTAATTGACGAATTCTGCTCACAAGACCCCAAGATTCTTATTCCGCAATATCAGTCTCGCAAAGGCCATCCTCCTATTTTTGATGTTAACCTTAAAGAGGATTTTCTAAGGCTTAGAAATGATCAGGGTTTAAATGCAGTGCAGCATCAGCATGAAAAAGACATTGTTCTCGTCGAGACTATTGATAGTGGAGTTACAAAGACATTTAATACAAAGCAAGAATTAGATGAGATTAAGATTCTTTTGATTTAAGAGCTTTAAGAATTTTGTCAGGCGTAATCGGAAGGTCTTTGATGCGTATGCCAATGGCATCATAAACGGCATTGGCAATAGCTGCCGCTGTAGGAAGAAGGGCTGCCTCTCCCATTCCTTTGGCACCAAAAGGTCCTTCCGGATCAATGGTTTCAATTAAAATAGATTCAACAGGACATGCGTTAACAGATCGAGGGAGTCGATAGTTTGCAAAATTTGGATTGAGCA
>JAVCCC010000004.1 GCA_030765785.1 Candidatus Aceula lacicola
AAATTGTGAAGGGTCGAGGAAATTTCAGAAATGGTGAGCGAGTAGTCTCTGTCACAAAAAAGAATGACGTCTGCCCAGGCCTTTGTGCCTGAGCCGTATTTTTCGAATTCATGGATATTGCTTCCGACAAAAGTTTCAAGAGCTTTATCCGATGTGTATCCGCGAGATTGAACATCTCTGCTCATTCTGGTTTGTAATTGCGTATCAAGATCGGAGTCAATAAATATATGAAAATCAATAATATCAGAAAATTCTTTGTATGTTGAAACTTCGCCTTCAATAATATTAAAAAGCGCAGGTCGAAACTTTTCTGTCTTGGTTGCGCGCCCAACATCTGAACAATAAACCGGCTTATCAATCACAAGATTACTTTTAATCATCGAAAGGTGCTCGCTAATGAGATCCATTTCATTGGCCTGCGGATGTGGTCCAAAAATACCAAGACCCTTTCGAACGTTTCGACAGGTCTTGTAATCATCGAGGCGCAAAATATTTGTATTTCCTAAAGCTGTGGCCAGTTTCTTGCTTAAGGTTGATTTGCCTGTGCCTCCTGCGCCTCCAACGGCGATTAAGCGCGGCGTGTCGGTATCTTTAAAATAACGACTGATAATGTCTGAAAGCAGACACTCAGCTGATACCACATCAGAATTTATTGATTGTTTGAAATCTTGATTCATAATCAAAGAGAGGTGTCGTTATCTTGTTTTCTTAAAAAAGCTCTTTTTCTTACCAGAAGATTTTTTGCTACCGGCTTTTCTTTTGCCAGACGGACGTCCGTGATAAAATTTTCCTTCGCTAGAGCTTTCTTCTCTTCTTGGTTCATAAGTTCGTTCTCTTGGACGACTAGGTCTGTCTGATTCGTCGCGCTCTCTTGGACGACTAGGTCGGTCTGATTCTTCGCGCTCTCTTGGGCGACCAAATTTGCTATTGAATCCTTCGCGGGGTTTTGATGGTCGATAAGGTCGATTAAAGCTTTCGCGAGGCCTCGAAGGCTGCCTGTCATCAAGGGATCTTGATTTTGATTTTTGAATTAAAGATTCTATCTTTTCTTCTAAAGAATCTAATCGTTGCTGCATTTTTTTAAGCAAAGAAATAATTTCTTGATTGTCACTTGAAAGGATCTCTTTGTTTTCTGTGTTTATATCTTCATTCATTTTGCACCCTCTTATTTAGAATTGTAAAATTCTTTTCCCCTATTTTTTATAATAAGGCCGTTTAAAAATCTTCTCAATATTTGATTGCCACACTCAATATAATTTTTATGATCATCTTTTCTAAATAGAGCTGACAGCTGAGCTTTTGTTATTTCAAAATCTGCTAGTTTTAAGATATCAATGATATCTGTGTCTTTAAGTTTTAAGGCGACTCTTAGCTTTTTTAAGATATCATTATTCGTCATTTGGGCAGTCTCCTACTGGTGAATACCAAGCTCGTGGCGACGTTTTTGAATGTTTTCGTCTTCAAAATATTCATCCAAAGTTGTGTGAACGCGATCAATGTAGCCGTTTGGCGTAATCTCAATGATGCGGTTGGCGACGGATTGTATCAGCTTATGATCATGAGAAGAAAAAAGAAGCGTTCCTTTAAATTTTTCAAGACCACTGTTAAGTGCGGTAATCGACTCCAAATCCAAATGGTTTGTGGGTTCATTTAAAATTAACACATTGGCTTGTACAAGCATCATACGTGAGAGCATACACCGAACTTTTTCTCCACCGGATAAAACTTGAACGGATTTGAAAGAATCTTCTCCCGTAAAAAGCATACGTCCTAAAAATCCGCGTACAAAATTCTCGTCTGTGTTATCAGAGTATTGCCGTAGCCAATCAATCAAATTGTAATCAATATCAAAATATTTTGTATTATCCTTTGGATAATAAGCGCGAGAAGTCGACGCTCCCCATTTGAAACTGCCGGAATCTGTTTTTATTTCATCCATTAAAACTTGGAATAAAGTTGTCTTAGCTAAATCATTGGGACCAATAAAGGCAATCTTGTCACCTTTTTCAACAGAAATGTTTAAATTTTCAAAAGCAATTTGTCCGTCTACGGTTTTAGATAGACTTTCGATATGTAAAACGTCGTTTCCGGCCTCTCGTTCTTGTTCAAAGCCAACGTAAGGATATTTTCTTGAGGAAGGCTTGATGTCTTCAACGGTTAGTTTTACTAAAATCTTTTTGCGACTGGTCGCTTGTTTTGACTTAGACGCATTCGCGCTAAAGCGTGCAATAAAGTCCTGCAGCTCTTTTCTCTTATCAGCAACCTTTTTGTTGACTTCGCTACGCTGTCTCAGTGCGAGCTCGCTTGATTCTTGCCAGAATGTATAATTTCCTGGATAAAGCTGAATCTTTCCGAAATCGATATCTGCAATGTGCGTGCAAACCTTGTTCAGAAAATGACGGTCATGAGAGACAACAATGGCTGTGTTTTCAAAATTGCATAAAAATTCTTCTAACCACATATTGGTTTCGAGATCTAAATGGTTGGTCGGCTCATCTAAAAGTAATATATCTGGATTTCCAAATAATGCCTGAGCTAAAAGGACTCTAACTTTGATTCCTGCCTCAATCTGTTTCATTGGCGTTTCGTGAAGCTCTACTGGAATGCCCAGATCGCTTAACATTTTTCCTGCGTCAGATTCAACATTCCAGCCATCAAGATCAGCAAATTCTCCCTCAAGCTCTGCGGCTCGTTCGCCGTCTTTGTCAGAAAAGTCAGGCTTGCTGTAAAGCTCGTCTTTTTCAGCCATAATATCGTAGAGTTTTTTGTGTCCCATGATGACTGTTGTTAGTGCTGTATATTCATCAAAGGCAAATTGATCCTGCTTTAAGATAGAGATTCTCTCTCCAGGAGAAACGCTGACATCTCCTGTTGTTGTGTCAATTTCACCGGAAAGAATTTTTAAGAATGTTGATTTGCCTGAACCGTTAGCCCCAATGAGACCGTAGCAATTGCCGGAATTAAAGGCAATATTGACTTTAGAAAAAAGTTTTTGCTGTCCGTATTGTAAAGATACGTCACTACATGTTATCACGATAAACCACCATATTGATTAGTTTGTCAAAGCTAGATGAGTCTTAGGAAGGTCAAGCATACACAATCTTGAGGCATTTGTAAAGGATTAAGATGTGGACGATTTCGTTTTATATAGATTAGCCCAGAAAATAAAAACATCTTCTGGGCTAATTGAAGCTTTTATGGCTATTAATTTATAAACGTTCTTTTATTTGAGTTAAAAGAGCACGTGCAAGAGTTTCATCTCCTACTCCATAACGGATTTCAATCTTTATATTTTTGTTCCCTTTTGAGAATACGTCAACAGACACTCTTGTGTTGCTTTCATCTTTGCCTCGCAATTGGGTAACGTCACCTTTTACGACCTTGTCTTCTAATATTATATTTCTTGCTTTAAAGGCTGATTCGACGGCGGCAGCCCCTCTTTCCATAGACACTTGTTCTTCTGAAATAACTTTTCCCATTTGCCATAATGTTGTTCCGCCTGCACCAGCTAAAAGAGCAATACAGCCTGTTAACAACGGCAATACGCAAATCACTAATGCTAGACTAAATAATTTTTTCACTTTTCCACCTTTCTAGTAATTAGAATAAAAACTTTTACCTTATGTTTTGTGTACTTTAAGAAGCATACCGCCTATAGGTGTGGGATGTTAAAAAAGAGTCGATGATTTGTGTCATTGGCTCTTTAAAAAGTTTGTTAGGAATCATTTTATAACTGTTTGCATTGTACATGATTTTTTTCTTGGGCAAAACTTTTTACATGTACATTTTGTTGCGACTACAAGAACTATAAAAATAACCATTAAGGCTACAATCTGTCCGAATAATTTTCCGCTCATACTGACCCTCACTTTTTGTTGATTTTCATTCAGTGATCTATTTTACCATAAAGAAACGCCTGACTTACGAAATTTTATTAAATAAGTCATCAGGGCTTCCTTAAAGTGTTTTTTCGTAGGATACTGCGTATTCAAGAAAACCTTTTTCTTCGTAAAATTCTTTAGCGGACGCATTCCACGAGTAAACACTTGTCGTCATTCGGACAACTTTTTTTTCTGTCATCCAGTGCGTGACCGCGTTTAGTAGCTTTTTTCCAACACCTTGTCCTCGCGCTTCTGAAGTTAAGTACAGCTCGTCTAAGCAGCCGCAGTGAAGCTTGTTGTCATAAGTAAAAGCCCGGATATATCCGATCGGCTTATTATCTATAAAGGCCATAAAAATCGCTAGGTGAGAACTCTTGTCGATTTTATCAAATCTTTCTTCAACCCGTTGTTTTCTGACTTCGAGAATTTCTTGGAAATTTTTATAATGCTTATCGTGCTGCTTTTTATTGAATTTTGTTAAGGCCAACGAAAGCTCTACAAAAGCTTTCCTGTCCTTCTTTTCTATTTTTCGGATTTCAATGCTCATTTAATCATTTCCAAACTGTCAATAACTAACGCTGGACGCGTTGGATCAAAGTAAAAATATGTAAAGAATTCTACTGGCTCACCATTTTCTAGGGATGGCTCATACACTGTGCCTTTGATCTTTTCTGTCACATTTTTTAAATAATCTTCTGGAATGTCGATATTGACATTTTCTTTAGAACCCGAAATGATATCAATTATTTTGCTAATCTGTAATTTTATCAACTTCCCTTCTCTGTTAACTGTGACACCAAAAACGATGGCATAGAATTCTTTAGGTTTTTGCGCATAACAAAAAGTAACAACCAGGCACAAAGCAATTACGGAAACGATTCTGAATACTGTCTTTTTTTTCATGACTAAGCCTCCGATTTATAGATGAGGTCATAATTTGCGGATTTGCTAGCAAAGCTAAATTTGCTGGACGAATTTTAATGAGCCTCGGTTTTGCGGAACACCAGTGAACGCAAATCTGTTAGACGAATTAATCCAGAAAACATTTTAATGTTTTCTGGAATCCTCAAACTCTGTTTTTCAAGGGCGCTAGGCTTCCTTGATCCAAGCTTCAAAAGGGACGAGGATTTTTTTACTTCTTAGATTTCTTTGGTTTCTTTTTTTCTTTTTTGCATTTACTTTTGTCTCCCACGAGTTCCTCCAATCATGCTTTATATGTTTATTTAAATTTGTTCTTGTTCTGGTTCTGGCGCAGGTGCCGACTTAGAATTAGCCTCTGCTTCTTTTTTTGCTAATTTTTTCTTCTTTTTTTCTTCTGTTTTCTTTTTTTTAGCTAATTCTTTCTGGTATTTTTGATATGAATACTTATCTTTTCCCAAAACACTCTCCTTTTTAATGAAGGCACAATTTACGAACGTGGTAGCTTTTGTAAATTAATACCTGTGTTTACTTTTATACATTAGAAAATGTACAAAAATTGATTTTGTTTTACTCCCAGCATAAAGTGCTTAGGAGCTATCGATTATCCCTCTAAAGCCATTTTGGCTTTAGGGCGCCTTTTGATTAAGAAGAATTTTTTCTTTGGCATATTGTCTTCTGCCCAGTCATCTGAAAATTGTCTTAACCAATCTTCAGCTGCATTGTCAAAGCCGATGTCATGCCCAGATTTTTCGCTTTCGATCCAGAGATGTCGATGGATCTCCGCAAGAACTTCGGGATTCCTTAATAGCTTTCGGTTTTTCCATTTTTTCATCATGCCCCTCCACAAATGAAGATTAATTTAAGAACAAAAGATACGTTACGTTTTTTTACACTGGCTTATAAACTAAGATTGAACAAATTAAAACCATTCCAAATAAGGCGCTAAGAAAAACAATATCCGCAATTCTTTCCAAAGGAGCCTTCGTTTCTTTTTCTTTGTCCTGATTGCTGCATAAGAAGAAATACATGAAATTAGAAATAACATGGCAACAAAGACTGTGATGTTGTCGCCAATAATCTCAACTCCTTGATAGTGGGAAATGCTTAAAATACCGATAACCGTTAAGCATACACCAATCATCACTGAAGAAGAGTCAAAGATGTGAATGGAAAGTTGTTTTTCTTGTTTTTCTTCAAATGTTTCGTTGCTCATTTTTTATATTTTTCCTGAATACGCGCGATTGATTTTACTAGTCCTGAAACAACAAAACAAGCGATTCCTAAGAAAAGAACGACATTCTCTTGCTCGCTTCCAACTAAGTCAAAAGCCATGACCATTAACAAAAGAACACCTGCGGAAATTAAAACACTAGAAATAATATCTGTGGTTTTTCGAGACATCTGCTCCTCCAATCTATTTTTTTAAAAGTTGTGAAATTTGATGTAAGACACCTTCGGCGATTTCGCCTTTGGGCATCAGTTTTCGTCGTGCCTTAACGAAAATGACTGTTTTTTTCTCGTCATTTTGTGAAATACTCACACTAACAGTTGCTCCATAAATTTTTGCATTGATGATTCTGGTTTCCGGGCTTGCCTTGGTAATGGTTCCGATCTTTTCGAGCAGATCAACGGTTTTATCAAATGCCTTGTCCGGTGAATTCTTAAATATTCCCGTTGCGCCATTTTTGCCGATAAAAATGCCTGCGATGCTGGCTGGCAGAAAAGCTACGCCAAGCGCGGTGGATGCGCCATAAAGAGCCGCACTCTTCAATCCTATGGGACCAACGCCCTCAATCATAATCATAGTGACAAGTCTCGGGATACTATTAATATCTTTGTAGATTTTATTCTTTATGTCGATGTCATATCCATGAATGATTGGGATTTCGCCTTTTGTGTAATCTTTAACAATTACTTTTCCAAAATTTAAACGAGCCTCATCAATCAAGAGCGGCATTCTCTTTTTAGACGTTATTTCTTTTTTTTCTTTGTGTTTTTCTTTTTCAGCCTCTTGCTGAATAATCCTAAGAGAGTCGATATTAAGCAATCCCTCTTGATTTTTAATAATAACCATTTTTTTAAGATCCAGGACGACAATCGGCAAATGAAGTTTTCCTTCTAAAATCGAAGGCAAATCATATTGAGTCCCAATCTTATTGATATCAATTAAAATCCCTTTTGGGAAATCTTCTGGGTTGTAAATTTGAAGACCAAAAATTTCAACAGTTGGCTCCAATATTCCAATGGTGAGCTTATCGATGTGAACTTTTGTCCCAAGGATATTTGACGCACTTATTGTTACAGCTGTTTTGATAATTTGATTTCCGATGAGCCAAAGGCATAAGAAAATAGACAAGGAAATAATTATAGTTTTTTGCCACTTTTTTAGAATGATTTTTCCCATAAATGAGCCTCAGTTTTACAGAGCGCCAGCGAATGTAAATCTGCTAGGCGAATTTACTCCGCACACAAAGTGTGTCGGAGCTAATGATATCGGTTGAGCGAATTTACTCCGCACACAAAGTGTGTCGGGATTACCTCAAGTCCTACAATATTTTAAGAAACGTTTCAATCCGTTTTGAAAGAAGATCGACGTTGCACGGCTTGATCACGTAATCATCTGCGCCTAAATCCAGAGCCTTCTTTATCTCGCTGCTTGACCCTTTGATTGTGAGCATAATGACGGGGATATTTTTGGTATTAGGATCGGTTTTAATAATTCCCAGCGCTTCATAGCCGCTTACTTTAGGCATAACAATATCAAGAATAATAAGATTTGGTTTAATTTTGTGGATGAGATCTAATCCGGTTTCGGCATCGGGTGCTGCTAAAACATAATACCCTTCGGCTTCTAATCTTTTTTTAAGCATCAGCGTCACGCTTTCGTCATCGTCAATAACCACAATGGAACCCTTTTTTAGATATTTATTTATCTTTTCAATAAATTCTGAAGGAATAAAATGGCCAATAAATCCTGTCGCGCCTTCATCTATGCAAGTGTTCACAAAAAATGTCATCTCAAGATTTTTTTGTTCTGGAGTGTCGTCTTTGAGTTCAGCGTCATCGTAATAATTGTAGATTAAAATGGGAGTTCTTTTGAACTGTGGCATTTGTCGAAGAATGCGAATTGCAGCATTTGATCCCATATCAAACATTCGACTTTCAATAATAATAATGTTTGGCAAAAACATAACTGCTTTTGAAACAACTTGTTCACATTTGACAACAAAGTCGGTATGGCAGTTTTCGGCCTGAAGAAGCTGAACCATCTCTTGCGCACAGTTTTCGTATCGGCTGACAACAAGCACTCTTTTTGGAGCAGTTACGCTTGTGTGTTTTTTAGTTTGCTCAAAGGTTTTTTCAATTGTTTCTACGAGTGTATCTCTAGAGAACGGTTTTTCAATGAATCCATTGGCACCTGCCGTTTCGAAATAATCACGCATTTTGCCACGTGCGGTCATGGCAATAAAAAGAATGTTTTTCCCAAAATGCGTCTCGCGTAAATTTTTTAAAAAATGACTACCATCAATTTTTGGCATAAGAATATCGGAAATGATAAGATCTGGGATAATTTCTTTGGCAACTTTAAGGCCGTCTTCTCCATTGCAGGCAGTAAAAACTTCATAGCCCTTTTCTTCGAGATTCATTTTTAAGAGTTCTCGGAGATCTTTTTCGTCATCAACTACTAATATTTTCTTTTTTTCACCCATAAGTATGTATTATATAAAAAATTCGTTAAAATAGAAATATTATTTTGAAATCTCTCCTGCTTTTTGTAAAGCGATCTTTGCACAAATAGGCCCAATGAGCTCGTGAATAACCGTAGCGCCGATCACAACACTAATGATTGTATCAGAAATTTGATGAAAAGCGGGATTTTGACGGATGACAAGCGCAAGACCAATAACAATACCGCCTTGAGGAATGAGTCCTCCTGCTGTGTATCTTCGAATGTTGTCAGAAGATTTTGCAATAGTTGCACCAATAAATGTTCCGGTGAATTTTCCAAGAGTTCGAAAAACAACAAATAATAAAACAATTAAACTGGATGAAAAAAGAACTGAAAAATTTAAGTGCATACCGCTTAATGTAAAAAATAAAACAAAAATAAGTTCATCAACGTAGCGCTCCATGATTTTGAAAATTCGATCTTGTTTTTTATTAAAGTTAACAACAATCATACCTAGCGTCATAATCGCCAAGAGTGCGTCGGCTCCAATCATTCTTGAAAGCCCAAAACAAACTGTTAAAAGACCAAAAATAACAACGATTAGAACCCCTTCGCTTTCTTTGGTAATGAAATGGGTCACGCTATTAAAAATAACACCAAAGATTGCGCCAAGAACAATGGATCCTAAAATGATACCTACAGGTTGAAGCACAACGTTGCCGATGTCGAACGTTGCCGACGTAGCACACGCAGCCGCAATAACAACCGCAATGCTATAATTAATGATTCCCAGAACATCGTCAAAGGCCGCAACGCCTAGCATTGTTGAGGACACCTCTCCTTCTGGCTTGTATTCTTGTTTGATAGCGAGTGTTGCCGATGGATCTGTGGGTGAGCCTAAAGAACCTAGCAACAAGCTCATTGGTAGAATGATTTGAAGCCAGTGAGCGTTGTTTCCAGGGATAACCATTGGCCCTAAGAACGCAAATCCAATAGCAATAGCTAAAAATGCGAATTCTGCTTCAAACAAAGTGATCAGAATAAGCCCTTTCCCAAGTTTTTTAATTTTTGAATATAAAAGAGATCCGCCGATTGAAAATGTGATAAAGCTAAGCGCGATATCAGTAATTGGATTCGTTGCCTCTGGAAAGCTTTTTGGAATAAAGGAAACAATATCTGGATTAAGCAAGACACCAGCTATGATGTAGCCAGTAATCTTTGGCAGTTTTATTTTTTGGGCAAGTTCGCCAAAAAGAAATCCAACAGAAACAATGATACCAACAATCAGAATAGAATTCACTGGACTCCTTTCTTAGTAAAGACGTTTATTTTTATTTTTGGAAAATTCTTTAAAAACTTCTATATTTTCTATTCGCATAAAGTTTTTTGTAATTTTGACCGGACTTTTGCCTTTTGATTTCATAGTTGTATTTGAGATACAAAGCTCATTGAATCCATGTTTTTTAGCATCAGCAATCTTTGCCCCATAAACAATTTTTGAAATTTTTGCCCAATGACATGCGCTAAAGCACATTGGGCAGGGTTCACACGTTGAATAGATAACACAACCCGACAAATCGATTGTTTTTAATTTTTTGCAGGCTAAGCGGATGGCCACAATTTCGGCGTGTGCTGTGATATCTGTTGTTTTCCAAACTTTATTGTGAGCACAGGCAACGATCTTGCCTTTCTTAACAATACACGTACCAAATGGTGTTTGACCATTTAAGATGCCCTTGCGCGCCATTTTAATAGCTTGGGTCATGAAGAATGCGTCTTTTATCGTAGTATTTGCGGTTCGTGCCATGGAGATATAATTTCGAGTTTAACTTTCGAAATCCCTTTCTTGATTATACCAATTTTTTTCGCTGCTGCGTAAGATAAATCAATAATTCTTCCACATTTATATGGACCGCGATCATTGATACGAACAACAACAAATTTTTTGTTGTTCAAATTTGTAACTTTAACCATTGTTCCAAAGGCTAATGTTTTATGAGCGGCAGTATAAGCCTCTTTATCGTAAGGTTGGCCGCTGGCTGTTATTCTTCCACTAATTTTTCCGTACCAAGAGGCTATTCCAACGCGACTTTCGCAAGTTGCATAAAAAACATAAATTAAAATAGCAATAATAAGAATAATGGCGAATTTTGTAAATTTCGGATTCGAGGTGAAATATTTAATTCCAAGTAAACATTTGGTGAAGGAAGAAATTTCTTTTTGTTTCATTTTGGTTGACGTAAGACCTTTTCAATTAAAATACGTAGCTGGTTAACCACAGATCGTGGCAAACGAAATTGTGTCCGCAAAGCTGGTGTTGAAATTGTAAATTCAAAAAGATTAGGATTGTCGGGAACTTTTTGAATATTAACATTCATTGGTAACTGCGCCATATCTGTCCTCCATTTTATTCAAGTTGGCCGATGAGAGAATTATCTTTTATGCTGTTAAGACGAACACGACAAATTTGATTACGCAGATCTTTGCTAGATGAAACGAAAACGCGCAAATAGTTATCAGTAAGACCTGTCCACATTTCATTCTTTTGTTCTTCAAAGAGAACTTTTTGTCGAGTTCCTAAGAATTTCTCTATAAATAATTTCTTTTTTCTGTCGCTTAAATCGCGTAAAGCTTTGCTGCGCTTAGCAATTGTTTTTTTATCAATTTGGTTTGGAAAATCTTTACTTTTGGCAAACTTTCGATTGGAATAGCTAAATGTATGAAAGTAAGCAAGTGGTGCTTGCTCAAAGAATTCATATGTCTCTTCGAAAAAATGATCTGTTTCACCAGGAAATCCAACAATCACATCGGCACCAATACATATTTCAGGAACATTTTGTATTGCAAACTGCATAAATAAATCAAGATCGGCTGAGGTATAGCGACGTTTCATCGAAAATAAGATTTTATCACAGGCGCTTTGAATTGGAATGTGAAGATATCGGCAAAGTTTCGTGTTTGATGCCATTAAAAGAATAAGATCGTGCGGAATGGTATTTGGTTCAATGGATGAAATGCGAATTCGTTCAATGCCGTCCACAGGTAGAAGTTTTTTTATGACATCATTTATCATTTTCTTTTCAAAATGATATGCCCCAATATTAATGCCGGTGAGCACAATTTCCTTGTGATTGAATGCTCCTAAAAGTTTTGCTTCTTTTATAATATCGTCAAATTTACGACTACGGGCATTTCCTCGCGCATATGGTATTTCGCAGTATGAGCAATAAGAATCGCAACCATCTTGAATCTTAATATTGGCTCGCGTTCGCTTAGCGCTTGCTCCTGAGGCGGGCATGGTAAAAGGTTTTGACGGAATTGGCGTAACTAAAATCTTTTGTTTTTGATTTTCAGGATCAGTAATAATTTCTGGTAATGTCATTTTTTTTGCATTACCGACAACCCATTGAACGTTTGAGAATTCTTTTAGTTCCTCTTTTTGCGTTTGTGCTTGGCATCCGATTAACGCGATTTTGACATTTGCGTTTGTTCGACAAATTTTATTAACCAACCGCCGCGTGTCCGAGTCCCCTTTTTCAGTAACGGTGCAGGTGTTGATCACCGCAATGTCAGATTTTTGATTTTCAGGAATAATTTTAAATCCGCGCTCTTTGCAGAGATTCTCAAGAACAGCGGTTTCGGATTGATTGGAACGGCATCCTAAGGTGTAGAATGAAATCGTTTTTTTCATAATACTAGTATACTAATTTATATTAAGGATTCAACATCATTCTTATTGAATTTTTCTCAACTAGAGTTGCATGTTTATAGGAATTCGCTATAATGACCATTATGAAAATAGGAAACATTGAAATAGACAAGCCTATTTCGCTTGCGCCGATGGAAGATATTTCGGATACGCCGTTTCGTTTAATTTGCAAACGATTGGGTGCGGATTTGCTTTACACGGAATTTACAAGTAGCGAGGCGCTCATTCGAAATGTTAAAAGTGCTTTTCACAAAGTTACGGTTCGAGATGAAGAGCGCCCCGTTGGGATACAAATTTTTGGTAGCCGCCCTCTCTCGATGCAAAAAGCAGCACAGGTTGTGGAAGAAGCTCGACCGGATTTTATTGATATCAATTGCGGGTGTTGGGTAAAAAATCTTGTGGCGCGCGGTGAAGGTGCTGGACTTTTGAAAGACTTGAAACGACTTGAAGAAATTGTGAAAATCGTCGTTGATGCGGTCCAGTGTCCTGTTACGGTCAAGACGCGACTTGGATGGGATAAGGAAAATATCGTTATTTTAGAAGTTGCAAAAATGGTTGAACAAGCGGGTGCCAAGGCTCTGACCGTTCATTGTCGTACGCGCACACAAGCCTTTAAAGGGACTGCGGATTGGTCTTGGCTTGAAAAAATTAAAAAAAATATTTCCATTCCTTTGATAGGAAATGGAGATATTTTAACTCCAAAGGATGCGAAGACTGTTTTTGAAACAGGCTGCGACGGTATTATGATTGGTCGAGGTGCGGTCACGAATCCGTGGATTTTTAAACAAATAAAATATTTCTTGGAAACGGGTGAATATCTTCCCGAAGCTTCCTTCCGGGAGCGTATCGAATTGTGCATTGAGCACTTGAAGCTTTCTGTTGATTTTAAGGGTGAGTATCGAGGGGTTAATGATTTTAGAAAACATTACGCAGGATATCTTCGCGATCATCCTGGTGTTTCAAAACTTCGTGCTGAACTTGTCACAATCAAGCAATCACAACAAATCATAGACCGGCTGCAGCTTCTTCTTTAAATATTTTTATTTGGTTTAATTTTATCGGAAAAACGTTCGTTGATTTTTAGAATCTCTGGAAAAATTTCTTTAAATTTATCGACGAGTTTTGGGTCAAAAAATGTTCCTCTTAGAGATTCGATCTCTTTTAAAGCGTCGTGTGCAGACCATGCCTTTTTGTAAGGCCTGTTGGAGGTAAGCGCGTCAAAGACATCGCAAAGACAAACGATGCGAGCCAATACAGGAATTGATTCTGTTTTTAATCCTTTTGGGTAACCTGAGCCATCCCATTTTTCATGATGCAAAAGAGCGATGTCTTTGGCTGTTTCGAGTAAAGGAGATTTATCTTCTTCAAGAATCTCTGCGCCAATGGTTGTGTGCGTTTTCATGACTTCCCATTCTTGAGGATCTAATTTTCCCGGCTTCAAGAGAATTGAATCAGGAATCCCAATCTTGCCAATGTCATGCATTTGACTTGCATAAAAAAGAAGCTCAGAACCTTTTTTTTCTATTTCAATAGCGCGCGCTAAAAGAGCGCAATAGTAACTTATGCGTTTAATATGTTGCCCTGTTTCACAGTCACGGTATTCCGCAGCGCTACCGAGCATATGAATAATTTCATGTTGTGTCTCCTGAAGCTCAGTGGTTCTTTCTTTGACTAAATGTTCTAAATTTTCTTTGTGTGATTTTAGGCTTTCGGAATGAAAAAAGTTTTTTCGCGCAAAAAGTTCGAGCCAGTAACAGACATACATGCCAATAAGATTTGCCATCACAAGAAAAAACGTATTGGTAACGAGTGTTTGCAATGGAACAGGGTTAACCCAAATGGCGACTGCTTCATAAAACAGAATAATAAACAAGCCTGCTAAAGATGCCCAAATGAATCGAGCACGCATAACCGCGTATCCATATAAAAAAATAGTAAGAAGACTTGCGTTCGGCGTGTACGCAAAAGAGCTTGGCAAGATAGCAAATTTAGAAACAACACCAATGCCACAAGCCATGATGCCCAAAAAAATGGCAAAGCTGACATATCTTTTTGGATTCTTTAAAAACGTAAACAAAATAGATGCAATCATGACCGGCCAAATAATAACATATCGCAACATCAAAAGTCGCCAGACAAGCTCTTGCGGATAAAACCAAATTTCAAGAAGGCCAAAAAGTCCCCAGACAAGAACTCCCAAAAGCATTGAGATTCTCATGTTAGCCAAGTAATGAGTAAAGTAAAAGTTAAGAAATTGTTGCTCTAGCGCGCCCTTAAAAGAAAGCGTAAAACGATGAATGGGGATTGAATGACCCTCTGAGTATTGATCCTTAAATTGCATTGTTATCCATTGTATTGGTTATAGTTACGATTTAGAAATTATAGCACATTTTTCTTAAAACAACAAAATCTAAGCATTGACAGCGTAAAACTTCGAATCTATAATGGCCATCATGAGAAATTCAGATATTGCTATTTCAATCAAGAATTTAAGCAAATTTTACGGGTCTTTTCAGGCTTTAAAGGATATCTCTTTTGACGTTGAAAGAGGAAGCTTTTTTGGATTTTTAGGTCCTAATGGTGCTGGAAAGACAACAACGATTAACGTTTTGACAGGACTTTCAAATTATAGCTCGGGATCTGTTGATGTGTTTGGTTTTGGCGTTACAAGTGAATATCAAAAAACGAGACCCTTAATCGGTCTTTGTGCACAAGAATTTAATTTTGATCCCTTCCTTTCGCTTGAGCAGATGCTCGTTTATCAGGCTGGTTACTTTGGTATTTCAGAGCCACAAGCGAAAAGGCGAGCCAATGAACTTTTAGATCGATTTCAATTGTCTGAAAAGAAATCTGTGAAATATCGAGCCCTTTCAGGAGGAATGAAGAAGCGTCTCTTGTTGTGCCGTGCATTGATTCATGATCCTGAAATTTTGATTTTAGATGAGCCGACAGCCGGCTGTGATTTGGAACTTCGTTTTTTGATTTGGGATTATCTCGCTGAGTTGAACAAAGAAGGAAAAACAATTTTTTTAACAACGCATTATATGGAAGAAGCAGAAAAGTTGTGCAAAACCATTGGCATTATTCATAATGGTGAGATTGTTCAGATTGGTGAAAAAGAAAAAGTGATGAAAGAAAAAACACTGCAAGATGTCTTTTTAGAATTAACGAATTATCGGGAAAAAATATGCTGATTAGTAATCCAACTGGAATTTTAGCTTTAATCAAAAGAGAGGTGATGCGATTTCTTTCGGTGGCCACTCAAACATTGTTTCCGCCGATGATTTCTTCTATTTTGTTCATTTGTATTTTTGGGCTTGCGTTGGGAAAGCGCATTGATTTAAGCGAAAGTGGCATTACGTATATCGCGTTTATTATTCCTGGGTTGATGACCATGAATGCCATTACAAGTTCGTATGAAAATGCGAGCTCGTCATTATTTATCTCTAGATGGCATAACCATATTCAAGAAGTCTTGCTTTCCCCCTTGTCCTATTTTGAAATGGTTCTAGGAATTTTGGTCGGGAGCCTGGTGCGTTCTCTTCTTGTGGTTAGTGGTGTCCTTGCGATATCTTTGACTTTTAACCCAATGCCGATTGCGCATCCATTTTTAATGATTTATTTTATGGTGATTATTCCTATTATTTTTTCTTGTGCTGGAATGTTGGCTGCTCTTTGGGCTGAGGATTTTAATATGCTCACGATGTGGAACACGTATTTGATTATGCCGTTGACTTTTTTAGGTGGCGTGTTTCATCCCATTCATTTAATTCCAGCCCAGTTTCGATTTTTCACAAAATTAAATCCAATGTACTATTTGGTTAACGGAATGCGTCACAGCGTTATTGGCGTCTCAGACACCCAAGTTATGCACAGCATCGCTGTTTCTCTTGCGCTTGCTATCGTAATGTTTTTAACGACCGTGTATTTGTTTCGTATCGGATATAAGCTGAGAACATAATTATGGATTCTTTAATTCAAAAAGTTTTAGATAGCCAAAAAAAAATTTATGAATGGATTCGCGAATCGGAATCCTTAAGGGAGCTTCCTCTTTATTCTTCTGTGGATATTCGAAACTCTGGATTTAAAATGGCTGTTGTGGATACAAACTTATTTCCGGCAGGGTTTAATAATATTTGCGAGCACGGAGTTTCGGACGCAGCGTTGTTTATAAAAAAAGCGATTTCAAAGCGCGTCACCAACGGGAAAAATATTTTGATTGTTGCCGAGGAACACACACGAAATACGTGGTATTTTGAAAATATTCGAGTTTTAAAAGAGATCATTGAAAAAGCCGGATACGCTGCGACGATTGCAACATTTTTAACAATTCATCCGTCTTTCTGTGAAAATGCCAATGCGGTTGAACTTGAAACTGCTACAGGAAAAACAATTAAGATTTATTGTTTTAAAAAGATTTTGGCGGAAATTAAGTCTGGGAATAAGAATTTTGATTTGATTATTCTTAATAATGATTTAACTTCTGGGGTTCCAGATGTTTTGCGCGAAGCACACATTCCCATTTATCCTTCTCTTCAGGCGGGATGGCACGCCAGATCAAAGTCTAGCCATTTTAAACATAATCATGATTTGATTAAGGAATTTTCAAAAATTATTGATGTGGATCCGTGGCTCCTTTCTTGCTTTGATGACGTTATAACCGATGTCAATATTAACAATGAACAAGATCGATCACGTTTAATGGGAGTTGCTTCAAATTTATTTGAACGTATTGAAAAAAAATATAAAGAACACAGCATTGATGAAAAGCCTTACATTTTTGTGAAATCAGATTCCGGGACATATGGCATGGGTGTCGTTCCTATTGAAAGTCCCGAAGAAATTTTAAGTTTAAACCGAAAAAGCCGAAATAATTTATTTAAAGGAAAGGGTTCAAAGGCTGTCGATCGCTACCTTTTGCAAGAAGGTGTCTCCACCTATTATCATATTGATGAAAAGATTAGCGAGGTTTGCATTTATCAAATCGACAATAATTTGATCGGTGGATTTTATCGTTCTCACAGTGCAAAAACAAATCGAGATAATTTAAATTCAAAGGGAATGAACTTCACGACGATGTGCCCGCATCTTCGAAAATACGGGGATTGTGGAGTGCATCACGATATGAATAGTTTTGACGTTTATCGTCTTTTAGCGCGCATTGCGGGGATTGCTGCGCATCATGAAATTCTTCAACTGGAGGCTGCTTGCAAATGAATTTTGTATTTTTAATGGATCCGTTGGAAACAATTAAGATTGAAAAGGACACAACCTTTGCTTTAATGCTGTGTGCTTATTTTCGAAATCATCGAACCTTTTTTTTGTCTGAAGGAAATATTTCAATTAAGGAAGGAAAAGTTTCTTTTAAAGTAACGGAGGTTGTTCCGCAAAAAGATGCGGATATGCCTTTTGTTAAGAAAGAAACCAGTGACTTGCTTGAAGATAATGTGGACGTCGTTTTTATCCGGACCGATCCTCCCTTTGATGAGTCGTATCTGATGAGCACATGGCTTTTAGATCGTCTTCCAAAACGAGTCGCGATCATTAATAGCCCGAACGGTATTCGAACAGTTAATGAAAAACTATGGGCAACGCAATTTACTTCAATTGTTCCAAAGACACTTGTAACGCGGAATAAGGATGAGTTTATTAAATTTTTGGATTTGGAAAAAGAAGTTATTATTAAGCCTGTTAATCTATTTGGCGGAATATCGATATTTCATATCCGAAAAGGTGATCTTAATGCACACGTAGCCTTTGAAACATTGAGCAATTCAGAAAAACATGAAGTTATTGTTCAGAAATATGTCAATGATGCTAAGGTTGGCGATAAACGGATTTTATTACTTGATGGTGAGCCGCTTGGGGCATTATTGCGTGTTCATGCACAAGATGATCATCGCAATAATTTCTTTTCTGGAGGCTATGCTAAGCCAATTGATATTACAGCAAAAGATCAAAGAATTATCGAGCTTTTAAAACCTCATTTGCGTAGCCTTGGCCTTTATTTTGTTGGGATTGATATTATTGGTGATTATCTGATTGAAGTCAATGTTACCTCTCCTACTTGCCTTCAGGAAATGAATAGATTTTATCATCAAGCGCTGGAAGATCAAGTTATTAACTTTGCAGAAGAATTAACAAAGAAATATCAAGGAAGTTTATCATGAAATTAACATTATATTATTTTTCTGGATGTCCATTTTGCGGGCGCGTTCTTGCGTTTGTTGAAGAACACGGCGTCTCACTTGAAAAAAGAAATATTCATGAGAGTGATGCGATTAAACAAGAACTGCTTGAGATTGGAGGAAAGTCACAGGTTCCGTGTCTTGTGGTAGAAGGAAAGCCGATTTATGAATCTATGGATATCATTGAGTGGTTGAGAGAAAATGTTGTGCGGTCGAAGTAGTTATTTAGTTTAAAATGAAAAGAAGCTTTTGAAATTTGTAATCGGAACAATGTTGATGATGATCGGCGCAAAACCTTCGATTTTAAAGGCTTCGCTGTAGGAAATCAACGTTGGATGGCTAAATTTTAATTTTTCTGAAATTCCCTCCTGATCAATCTCAAGAAATGACTCTGTAAAATTAATACCACCGTATTCTTCCTCTCCTTGCATTTCTGCCAAGCTATGTTTAAAAATAATTTGGTTCAGTGCTGGCGCAGATGCTTTACCTGCCGAAACTAAGGCTGATGATTGCCGTCTGGATTTCCTTGATTTCTTAGCATTCTTTTTTTTAGGATATTCGATTTTCTTACGCGTTTTGTATTTTTCTTTTTCATTTCCAAAAGGAATTTCAATTCCTATGCGAACAGAATGAATCGGGCTTACTTTGTATCCGACATCTTTCTTTTTGCCGCTCTGAATACCCAAGCTAGCCTTAACATTAAAATTTTTTCCCTTAATCCGTAACCCGACTTCAGTATTATACGACTTCCAGATATCAATTGAATTAACAAAGTTTTCGTATTGCGGTAGACCTCCTAAGAATGGCTTGCTAACAGATAGCGCCCAGCCTGGACGATCAAACGTGATGCCCCACATCAAATGTGCCCCTCCTGCAAAGATAATGCCTTGATCTAGAATGAATTTTGTATTTCGAATTGTGAATTCTTCAGAAAGACTGAGCTGCGGAATAAATGACACGGATTTATTTTCAACATATCCCGTAAACCAAATCTGACCGTTTGCGTCTATCTTTATTTTCTTTCTATTCAAAAGCTCTCTATTCAAAAGATTGAAATCAATATCACCACCAAAGGTTTCTCCAGAAACCATAAGCCCACCCGATGGCATAGCTTTGTTTCCCAAAAACCGTAAAGGAATTGTGTCTGCATGATAGCGAAGAACAGGAAACAGGTTTCCTGTTAACTTCTTAGTTTCATTATCCATAAAATTCATCGTCGAAATATTCGTAATGCCTTTTAATCCAACAGAAAAGTTTCCAATTGGAATTTCGGCTTCAAATCCCATTCTTAGCATGTTCTTCGTTGCGGCATCAAACGTGGATTCTGGTGCGACATTTAAAAACTTAAGATAATCCATTGTGAGTTTTCCCGAGAGCTTTGTGTCGTCCAGCGCTCTGACAAGGCGAGACTTTAAGCCAAACGTTGACCCTGTCTTCTTGCTCTCTCCAGGGAATCCTAATTTCAAACTTATTCCAAATCCATCAAATTTCTCAGATCGATCAAAACCTCCTGGATCGCTTGGCTTGCTACTTAACGCATAAGTAGCTGCTAAAGATGAGTTGCCAAATTTCCATCCTGCTTCAATTTCAAGCGGCGTCATTAAATCATTATAGCCAATCTGACTCAGCTTTTCTCCATCTCTTGGATTTATTTGTATAGGCTTTTTAAGATTAAGATAAAAACTTCCAGATTCAAGACCAATATCCATATAAAACAACTGGCTTCCATTAAAAAACAGAATTCCAGGCTCTGCGGTCACAGAAAGATTGCGCAATTTTAATTCTAACGGAAGGCTGATGTCGGCTGGGACTCCTTTTGTTGCCCATATTTTTCCTTCCGGACTAATGCGCAAGACTCCTTGAATACCTGGAATCTCGACTTCTTTTTCATATTTCAAGCCGGCCCATAAGTTCGTTGACTGAAGCCCAATTTCGCCAGACAGTCCATTAGTAAAAAGTTTAGGAAATTTATACCCAGCCATAAAATAAGGCTTAAATTTTGCATTGTATGTGCCGTCTGGCAAAAATGGAGGCAAAATAAATTCGTCACCTGTATACATATTTTGTATGACAATATTTTGGGGTCCCAATGCTCCATAAACTCCTGCATAAAAATTTTGATTGTTAGGAAAAATGTATGGATAAACACGAGCTTTAAAATTCATAAAAGTTAATCCATAGGGGATGCCATCATATTTTGTACGACGATATTTATAATTAAGCTCTCCCTCTAATCTAGATTTTGTGAGAAGATTTGTCGTAAATTTATTAAACCATTTCTTTTTACCATCTTCAAGCGTTGCTGAATCAAGCGCAGCTACGCCTAGAGAATCTATGGCAAGGCTGGAAGAATCCGGTACTACTGCAAGAAGATCAAGAGAACCGATTGTAGCATTTGCGATAGCGATTTCAGCATTGAGAAGAGTATCGGCCTGAGGTTTGGAAAAGAAATTCTTTATAGCATCAAAAACAGGTTTTAAGATCTTTTTCTTGGCAACGGTATCAGCTGTCATTTCGATTTTATTTAAATCAGTTTCGACTTGAGCGAGGCTAATTGAATCAGGTGCGTACAGAATTGTGTCGATCACATCGGTTAAAATCAGTAGATCAGTCGTTAATATTTCCATAGCTGCAAGGTTAGATTGTTCGCTGACAACAGAATCTGTATATATCGGCTTAATTTCTTCAAGAGGCGCGATTATTCTTTCAGCAACGGTGTCTTGGGACG
Source organism: Candidatus Aceula lacicola (assembly GCA_030765785.1). Lineage (GTDB taxonomy): Bacteria > Omnitrophota > Gorgyraeia > Zapsychrales > Aceulaceae > Aceula > Aceula lacicola. The sequence goes on from JAVCCC010000004.1 coordinate 21,098, forward strand.
CCTCTGCTGAAGTTGTAACAACAACATTTGGACCTCGTAAATAAAATTTCTTAATCATGAGTGCTTTAAGGACCTCTTGTTTAAGTTGCTCCGGAATAGATTCAGGAACAACAATTTGATTAAGCTCATCAAGAGTGCGAACTTCGTCAATTCGATAAAGAAGATCTGTTGCAAGGTTTTCGTAAAATGAAAGCAGCTCGTTTGCGGCGCTTAAAGTGTCGATGAGGTCCGATTTAGGTATAGATCGATTTAAATACATTGTTTTTGAGAAATCAATTATAGAATCAACGGCAACTTGAATTTTTGGGTCGATAATTTTAGACGTATCTGCGACGATGGGGGTATTAAGAATGATTGAATCCTGAACATCTTCAATTGTGTCTTTTGAAACCTGGCTGATTGTTTTGACTTCGGCAATAGAATCAAAAACAGTTTTATAGATCATTTCTTGTGTTTTTATGGGTAAAGCTGTTACAGAATCAGCTTGGATAACAGATATTCTTATTGGCATTTTGACTAGAGACTGTATCTTTAATATCGAGTCTTGAAGATATTCTTGAACAATTGTATCGATAGTATTTGTTTCTTGCAAAACAGATGCGTCAGAAGCATCGAGACCTTGTATCACAATTGTGTTGGAGGCGATTAAATCTTGAGTCGTTGAATCGATAACAATTAAATTCTTAGCAATGGTGCCAGCAGCGACTAAGTCTTGGGCTATTGTTGAATCCATTTCCGTACTAGACCCGCTCATATCGTATGCCACAGTTGTTGTGTCCGATAAATTTACAAAATCAGTATTTTCATCATCGGGCGGGATTCCGGCAATCATTTTTTTAGTTTCAACAGGTTTTTCCATATTTAAAAGATATCCTAAAGTGATCGGCCCTAAGTCCCCATCTTCAGCAATTCCCAATTTGTGCTGAAGTGCAATAACCAAGGTTTCCGCTTGCCAGTCCATTTTTATTTTTCCATCTTTCCCAGGCTTTAATAAATTGTTGATATTTTTTACAAAATGAGTCGTATTAACATTATACTTATCTCCAGTGATCGGATTGGTCTTGCCATCCAAATTAAGAACATCCTGAGGAGAAACATTATCCATAATTAAATCTGCATATTGAGATATTTCGTCGCCTAAGCTATAAATTGATTCATCAACAACAACTTGTTCTTGTGATTGATCGGCATATTCAATTGTATAATCAGGATTAACAGGAGGAGTTGTCTCAGACCCAAAAGCACCCGTAAGAGGAATTGCCAGATTAAATATAATCGCGAGAGCCATTGTTTTTAGGAATTTTCCTCGCCATTTTGTTAATTTCTTTACGATTGGAGAATTTGCTTTTTCGTAATCAACGATAGCTGTTTCCATGCTCACAAGATTTCCATCGCTAGCTTTTCTTGTTAGCACCCCTCGATTGCTAAAAGTCGGATCTATCTCGGGATTAACTTTCATTAAATCAGCTCCGCCAGAAAAATATTTTCTTGGGATTCGTCTGTGCGTATATTCATCGTAGTCTACCTTTATGTAATCACAGACACCTTTTTCAAAAGCTTCAATGTATTGGGCATAGATATTTTCAGGATTTAGATTGCCTTCTGTTTCAATCCCTAAAACTTTTGATTGATTACTATATGCTTGATTAAGGATGGAATCTTTAAGATTTTTCTTAAACCATTGAGCTAGAATTAAGGAATGATATATTTGACGAATTTGAACGAAGTTTTTTCCTTCGTTGACTTCTTTTTCGATCTCAGGAAGCAAGATTTCTTTAACAATTTTTGATGAAAGATTATTGGATTCATATTGTTCCGAAAGACTACTTTTGTCCATGCCAAGTCGATCGCTCGAAATATTTTCTTCAAGAGCCAGGAAGTCTTTATCAAGCATAACTTTTAGTTTGCTTTGCGTAATGAAAACATTGTCGCCATGCGTATAAACCTTTGCCACATCAGGCAAAATCCACACCTTATTGAAAGTGTTAACTGGGATATCTGTTGTTCCAAATTTTTCATAAGCTTTTTTGTAAACCTTGTCCCAAAATTTTTTACCAAATTTTTCATCCGGATGAATCAAAGATGCTGTGATTTGCTTTAAGAGATAATCTTGAGCTAGTAAATCAATTCCCATATCTGTTCCAGATAAAGAATCTGGAATCACTCGTTCTTGTTCATATGGCGACAGGTTAACCCAAAGATCGTTTTCAGGAACTGTTATCGAAGCTAGAAAATATTTAATCAGTTTTTCGCATTCCTTTTCAAAATTTTCTTTGGGAATATTGCTATCTCCTTTGTCAAAAATAAAATCGAATTTAAATGGATTATCTGGGTGAATCTTGAAGCCTTGGATGATCAGTGGGCTAAATTGAGGGCTTAGCGAAATAAGCGTCCCTGGAGTCGGAAGTGCTAGATTTTGGGCTAAAACAGGGCTTGGAAGACTAAAAAAAGGCAAAATAACGCATAGAATGACCATAGTTATGCATTTTTTTACCTTGCGGTATCTATTGTGACTCAGGCTTATCATTCCCGTGGCTCCCTGCAATAATGATAAGATTATATAAAAACTACTGTATCTTCGTAATACAAATATAGCATATATTTATATATAATGCAGAAAAGCCCTAGAAAAAATCCAGGGCTTTTCTGCATTAGATGCTTTTGATCTTAAAGTGATGGGTTACATACTTTAAACGACGCCTTGATCAAGCATCGCATCGGCAACTTTTACAAATCCTGCGATGTTAGCGCCTTTTACATAATCAATATACTTTCCTTCTTTTCCATATTTTGCACATTGCTCATGGATAGCTAGCATAATATCGTGAAGTTTTTTATCCACTTCTTCGCGAGACCAAGAAAGTCTTAGACTATTTTGAGACATTTCAAGACCAGAAGTTGCAACGCCACCAGCATTAGCAGCTTTGCCGGGTCCGTAACATATTTTTGCATCTTGAAATACTTTAACGCCTTCTGGAGTTGTTGGCATATTGGCACCTTCGCCAACAGCTATGCAGCCGTTCTTTACTAATTCTTTCGCGTCAGCTTCATTTATTTCATTTTGAGTTGCAGATGGAAAGGCAACGTCACATTTTACTCCCCAAGGATTCTTTCCTTCAAAATATTTACAGTTATATTTTTCTGCATACTCTTTGATGCGACCACGCTTAACATTTTTAAGCTCCATGATATAGGCTAATTTTTCTTCGCTTATACCATCTGGATCATGCACTGTGCCTCCTGAATCAGAAAGAGTAACGCATTTGCCGCCTAATTGGGTTACTTTTTCTATCGTGTATTGTGCAACATTTCCTGATCCAGACACAGTACATGTTTTTCCTTTTAAGGAATCACCGACCGCCTTAAGCATTGCTTGTGTAAAATAAACACATCCGTATCCAGTTGCTTCTGGTCGAACAAGACTTCCACCCCAATTCAATCCTTTTCCTGTTAGGATTCCAGTAAATTCATTGCGAATACGCTTGTATTGACCAAACATAAAACCTATTTCTCTAGCGCCAGTGCCTATATCTCCTGCAGGAACGTCTGTATTAGGGCCGATATGTCTAAAAAGTTCAGTCATAAAACTTTGGCAAAATTTCATGACCTCATTGTCAGTTTTGCTTTTAGGGTTAAAATCAGAACCACCCTTGCCGCCACCCATAGGCAGTGTTGTAAGGCTATTTTTAAATACTTGTTCAAATGCAAGAAATTTTAATAATCCTAGATAAACAGTTGGATGAAGACGAAGGCCTCCTTTATACGGTCCTAAGGCGCTGTTCATCTCGATACGAAATCCTCTGTTAATCTGCACCTCTCCTTTGTCGTCAATCCAGGGAACGCGAAACATAATAACTCTTTCTGGCTCGGCTATTCTTTCTAAAATCTTAGTTTCTCTGTATTTCGGGTTTTTGTTAATGAAAGGTAATACTGATTCTGCAACCTCTTGTACGGCTTGATGAAATTCGGTTTCACCAGGATTCTTTGCAATAATTTCCTGCATGAATTCTTTTACGGTTAAATCTGCCATCTTTTCCTCCGTTTTAACGTTAAGGGTGATATGAAAAATTCATTTTCATTAAAGCATGAATTTGTTTTAGCAAAAATCTTTAAGGCCTTGCTCCCATCTTTTTTTAAGCTCGGGATTATTTATCCAAGACAACAAGTATTTAGTGTACTCTTCTCCCGTTGCACCGGTATCTCGTCCTGTTATTGTTAATTTCTTTTCATAGTTACCGCATACATCTAGCGCCATTTCAACTTTTGAAGCGTATTGCGGATATCCAATATGACGAAGAAGCATTGCGCTTGCGCGAATCATAGAACAAGGATCTGCAAATTTATCGCGACCTTCTTTAACCATGCGCGGAGCACTTCCGTGAATTGCTTCAAACATTGACCATTTTTTTCCAATATTAGCACTTCCAGCTGTTCCAACTCCACCTTGCATTTGCGCAGCCTCATCTGTCAAAATATCTCCGTATAAATTAGGAAGAATCATAACTTTAAAATCTTTACGCCTTGCAGGATCAATTAACTTAGCTGTCATGATATCGATGTACCATTCGTCTAATTTTATTTCTGGATATTCTTTAGCGATACGAAAAGCGACATGCGAAAAACGACCGTCTGTTGTTTTGACAACATTTGATTTCGTTATAACCGTTACGCGATCAATATTGTTTTTCGCGGCGTACTCAAACGCCATTCTAATAATTCGTTCTGCCCCTTGTTCTGTGATGACCTTAAAGTCAACACTTAGGTCGTCAGAAACGTCAAAACCTTTTGAACCTAAGACATAAGCTCCTTCTGTATTTTCTCTAAAGAAACACCAGTCAATTCCCTCATTTGGAATCCGCACAGGTCTGACATTGGCAAAAAGATCTAAATAACGCCTCATGGCAACATTGGCGCTCTCGATGTTCGGCCACTGATCACCTTTTTGAGGAGTTGTTGTCGGACCTTTAAGAATAACGTGACAACTTTTTATTTCTTCTAATACATCGTCCGGAATAGCTTTCTTTTGAGCGGCTCTATTTTCAATTGTTAATCCAGCGATATCCTTAAAGGTAACCTTTTTGTTGTTGACTTCATTTTTTAGAATATGCTTTAAAACTGTTTCTGCATGTTTTGAAATAATTTCTCCTATTCCATCACCAAAACAAATTCCGATAATGATTGGAGAAATTGAAGAAAAATCTGTCTCTTCGACAGATGTCTTCATTTCTTCAACACGTTTGAGCTGTTCTTCTATAATGATTCCAAATTTATTCTTTGCGCTTTCAATTAGTTCTTTTGACATTTTTTTATTTCCTTCAGTGTTATTTTAATTGTTACCAAATTAGGTTGATCGCTACAGCCTTGCATGCCGAATAACATCACCTGATTTAACAAACGTTCCGTTTTTGCACCCAGTAACGTTGCAAAACGTTATTGCATTATTAAAATCTAGATGAGGCGTTAGTCCAATTACAACCATATCCGCATCAGGTTTGCAGCTGCAATTAATAAGCTTTTTAATCATTGCTCCGCAATGAGGACAAAAAAGATCATCTTTTTTGCCGTTCGCTAGACTACCGGATAAAATTATCTTATCAAAATCCCCTTCAATAGCAGAAAGAACAAATTCACCTTCTACCCCTTTTCTCTGAAATTTAATACGAAGTCCTGGAAAACCATTTATCTCATGCTCGGTATCTATTAGACTACAACCATCTGGGCAGTACGCTTTGTTTACAACATATCTGACTTTGTCCTCGTCTTTCTTGGAAGCAGTTTTAATTCTTTTGGTCAGAGGTATCATTAATCTGCCATCTTTATTAAATTTGCCCATAAAAGCTCCTTTGTAAATGTTTATCCCTGTATATTTTAAATTACAGCAAACACAAAATATTATATTTTTTATTTTTTTGTTTTTAAATAATCATTAATTGATTTTGCTGCGATTCTTCCTTGCCCCATGGCTAGAATAACAGTAGCAGCGCCTAAAACGATATCGCCCCCAGCATAGATACCATCGATTGAAGTTTTGCCGTTTTCATCCGCGACAAGATTTCCCCACTTATTTGTTTTTAAATCAGGTGTTGTTTGCTTGATTAAGGGGTTAGAGTCATTTCCAATGGCAACAATAACGGTGTCTAAATCAATTGTAAACTCGCTTCCTTCGATAACGACTGGCCGTCGTCGTCCGGAATCATCCGGCTCTCCTAATTCATATTTTAAGCATTCAATAGTTTTCACGTGGCCTTTATCATCACCTAAGATTCTTTTTGCATTCTGCAACAAATGAAAAATAATCCCCTCTTCTTTTGCGTGGTGCACTTCTTCTACACGAGCAGGCATTTCAATTTCTGTTCGTCTATAAATTAAATGAACCTCTTCTGCGCCTAAACGAATCGCAGTGCGAGCTGCGTCCATTGCGACGTTGCCTCCACCAAACACGCCAACTTTACGTGAATCAAAAATTGGTGTATGCGACTTTTTTTTATCGTAAGCCCGCATAAGATTGGAGCGTGTAAGATATTCGTTTGCCGAAAAGACTCCAACAAGATTTTCTCCTTCAATATTCATAAACCTTGGCAAGCCAGCACCCGTTCCGATAAAAATAGAATCAAATCCATCTTTTTTCATCAGGTCAATCACTTTTCTGGTGCGGCCTACTACAAAATTTCTTTTAATTTCAACTCCCATTTTTTCAAGAGTATCGATCTCTTCTTTAACCATTTTTTTAGGTAAACGAAATTCTGGAATACCATAAACCATGACTCCACCTGTCTTGTGAAAAGCTTCAAACATTGTAACAGCGTGCCCCTCTCGCCTGACATCAGCAGCAACTGTAATACCAGCAGGACCACTGCCTATGACGGCAACCTTTTTTCCGGTTTCTTTTTTTACGCTAGGCGTGGCAATCATTCCATTGTTGCGCTCCCAATCCGAAACATAGCGCTCAAGCCTTCCGATTGAAACAGCTTTATTTACATCTTTCAATGATTTGCCAATAGTACACGGCGCCTGACATTGCGTTTCTTGCGGACAAACTCTTCCACATACCGCAGGCAATAGGCTATTTTTTTTAATAATATCTATGGATTTTTTATTGTCTCCGTCTGCAATAGCCTTAACAAATCCTGGAATATCTATTTGAACAGGGCAACCAGTGATGCAAGGAGTATTTTTGCATTGAATACATCTCATAGCCTCAAACTGTGCCTGCTCTTGAGTGTATCCTAAAGCCACCTCGGACATATTTGTTTTGCGTTTAGCAGGGTCTTGCGAAGGCATTTCCTGAGGCGGAATGGCAAGGCGTTCTTTAGGTGTTAAATGGTTATTGCTTGGGAGCATCTTGTTTATTTTTTCTTTTTTTAATTTCCATCTCTAAATGGCATTGCTCGTGATCTGAACTCTCTCTTTTTTTATAAGAATTAAGCCGATGCATCATGTTGTCAAAATCGACAAGATGCCCATCAAATTCAGGACCATCAACACATACAAATTGAGTTTTTCCTCCCACTGTTACGCGGCAACCTCCACACATACCCGTTCCATCAACCATAATTGTGTTAAGAGAAACAACCGTCGAGACTCCGTATGGTCGAGTGGTTTCAGAGCAAAATTTCATCATGATAGGAGGACCAATAGCTGTAACTAGGTCAGGTTTTTTAGCACGTTCACACAACTCTTTTAAGGGTTCGGTAACTAGCGCCTTTCGACCATAAGAGCCATCGTCTGTACATATGATTATCTCATCGGCGATAGTTTTCATTTCATCTTCAAGAATAACCAATTCTTTGGTGCGAGCTCCTATAATAATGATTAGTTTGTTACCAGCGGCTTTTAAAGCTTTTGCAATTGGATATAGCGGAGCAACGCCAATTCCGCCCCCAACGCCTACAACTGTGCCAAAGTTTTCAATGTGCGTTGGCTTGCCCAGCGGGCCGACAAGATTAAGAATCTTGTCTTCCTCTTCAAGCTCTGCAAGCAAATGGGTTGTTTTTCCAACTGTTTGAAAAATTAACGTGATGGAACCTTGTTTATTGTCGGAATCGGCAATAGTCAAAGGAATTCGTTCGCCTTCTTCAGAAATTTGCAAAATGATAAACTGTCCTGGCTGGCATTCTTCGGCGATAAGAGGAGCTTCAATTTGAAATCTAAAAACCTCTTCGGATATTTGCTTTTTTTCAATAATTTTATTCATTGTTTTTAGAGGTATCCCTTTGATGATTTTTATTTTTGCCTATTTCTTAGGCATTAGAATTTTTACCAAAAAACTCATAATTTATTCAAAAAAAAAGAAAAAGACGCCCTTGAATTGGACCCCTTTGCCGCAATGCAGCCATATTATTACGCACGCTATGCCTTGTCAATATTTTTTTCAAATTTTTGATTTCTGTAAAAATAATTCATTGATCGCGTCTGGACAAAAATCACGAACACAATTTTTATCAGCAATAGGCCAAAAGCTGACCACTACATCGATATTGCGAAATTTTGAATATCTCTTAACCAAAGAAGCAGCTGTTAATAAAAGTTTGTCATCCGGACTTTTTCCTTTTAATACAGCGGTTGGCCCTTGAAAATCTTTAAGTTCAAGAATGAAATCATCATCCTCTGCATGCTCAACGAGTTTGTCATTTTCAAATTCATCGCGCCCAAGAATGACTTTAAAATGTTTATTAATTCGAACGTGTCGACCCCATCTTAAGCTGATAATTTCATCAAGATTTTTGTAACCATATGTAAAGCTATCTTTTATCCTGCGAGCAAAATTTCTATCTGTCAAAAGACATCCACCACCCGTTGGCGTATAATTTTTAATGTCAAGTTCGCGTCCCATTTGTTGAAGATTTGAACGCGAACGCCCAGAGAAATTATGCAGCTTTTCACGATCGATCTTGCCTTCTTTTTCTGCGTCCGTTGGGTCAAGCAATTTGGCGCATAAAGGCCGAAGAAGACACCCCTTTAGTCCACTTTCTTTCTCGACACTTGCTAAACTATGACGCATTTGAGACATTGGCCTTTGTCCTAAAACTTCACCGGTTGCGACAAAATCAGCATCGATTTCTTCCATATATCTTTTTGCTTTTTTAAGATTGTAAATACGACAATCAACGCAAGGATTAATGGCAGAGCCATAGCCGTGGCGAGGATTTTTGACAATTTCTAAGAAATCTTCGTTGAGCTGAATAATCTTAAGGGGAATTTTAAGCTGTTCTGCGATGCCCACAGAACGAGGCTTGTCACCACAGCCCCATGGAAGGATAAAATGAAGACCGTAAACATTCACCCCAAGATCAATTAAAATCTTGGTAGCAAGTGCGCTATCGAGCCCTCCAGAAATCATGCTAACAGCTTTTACTTTTTTCATAATAGTTTATTTCTCTTTGATTCGCGTGTATGCTAGCGCAATTTTCTTTTGCTTTCAAGATAATTATTTGTACACCGAGGAAAATGTTGCGTCCGCTTTACATTTATGTTATATATATTAATCTTACAAACTTTAAATAGAGAGTTTAAATATGGCAAAAGAAATAAGAAATAAGAAATTAATGACGGGTGCTCAAGCCTTGATCAAATGTTTGGAAAATCAAGGTGTTGAATACATGTTTGGGTTACCAGGCGGGTCTGTCATTCCGATATTTGATGCTTTGGTGGATTCAAAAATAAAATCGATTTTAGTTCGACACGAACAAGGTGCAACGCATATGGCCGATGGCTATGCGCGCGTAACAGGAAGACCTGGAGTTGCACTTGTAACAAGCGGTCCGGCGGCAACAAATACGATTACGGGAATTATGACCGCCCACATGGATTCAGTTCCAATGGTTGTTTTGTGCGGACAAACCATTACGCCAATGCTGGGCAAAGATGCCTTTCAAGAAACAGATACCTTCGGTGTCAGCATGCCAGTTGTTAAGCACAGTTATCTTGTTAAAAAAACTAATGATATTCCAAGAATTGTCAAAGAAGCTTTTCATTTAGCTCAAACAGGTAGACCTGGTCCTGTCTTGATAGATTTGCCTAAAGATGTTACTTCGGGTCCTTTTACTGGAAGCTCATTAAATCCTAATACTGATCTTCCGGGATATAACATTCCTTCTTTAGGGAAGAAAAACGACATCTTAAAAATTGCTAAATTATTAAAACAATCCAAACGACCGCTATTGCTTGTCGGGCATGGTGCAATTATTTCCAAAGCAAGCTCTTCTGTTAGAAAATTAGTAGAAAAATTACAAGCACCTGTCGTGAATACTCTTCTGGGGAAAGGCGCTTTTCCTGAAACGCATCCCCTTTCTTTAGGAATGGTTGGTATGCACGGAACAGCATATTCAAACAAGGCGATCACATTGTGTGATTTAATTTTTTCTATTGGTTCTCGATGGGATGATAGAATCAATTCAAACAATGCTGAATTTTGTTTAGGTGCGAAAAAAATACATATTGATATTGATCCTGCTGAGATTGGCAAAATTGTAAAGCCTGACGCTAGCTGTGTTGGTGACGCAAAGCTCATTTTGGATGAACTCATAAAACATGTTTCGAAACTCGATACCGATGAATGGATTCGAGAACTGAAATATTTAAAAAAAGAGTATCCCCTTCATTACAACAATGAAAAAGGATTGAGCGCACAGTATGTGATAGATGAACTTTATAATGTTACAAAAGGGAAAGCAATTGTTGCCACAGATGTAGGTCAACATCAAATGTGGGCTGCGCAATTTTATAAAAGCGACTATCCAGATTGCTGGCTTTCTTCTGGGGGAGCGGGAACAATGGGATACGGTTTCCCGGCTGCGATTGGTGCGCAATTTGGACGCCCGAAAGATCTTGTTGTTGCAATTTGTGGTGATGGCGGTTTTCAAATGACACTTTATGAATTATCGACAATTTTTAATCATAAGTTACCTGTTAAAATTTTAATCATCGATAATAAATATTTAGGAATGGTTCGTCAATGGCAAGAATTGTTTTTTGACAATAGGCTTTCTGGTGTTGACTTGGAAGGTAATCCAGATTTTGTTAAGCTTGCCGAAGCATATAATGTAAAAGGATTTCATGTTGATAATCCAAAAGATGTTCGAAAAACATTAGAAGCGGCAATGAAACATAAAGGGCCAGCCTTAATTCACGCGGAAGTCGTTAAGCAAGGTAATGTTTTTCCAATGGTGCCAGCAGGAAAATCTGCACATCATATGATTATAGAGCCGCCAACGCAAAAATTAGAAAAACCAACAGGAAGTACGTAAGGTTAATATTATGAGCAAAAAAATAAATAAAGTACACACTATCAGTTTTCTTGTCGCGAATAAACCTGGAGTTCTTGTTCGAGTTGCTCTTGTCTTTGCAAAACGAGGATACAACATCGATTCCTTGGTTGTATCTCCCTCTTTTAACGAGAAATACTCAAGAATGACGATAGCGGCTCAAGGAGACCTCGCCACGCTTGATCAAATTGTCAAACAGGCAGCCAAATTAGTTGACGTTCTTAATGTGAGCGAACATCCACCAGAAAACGCTATTGAAAAAGAATTCGCGCTTCTTAAGATTCGATGTAAGCCACAACAAAAAGTATCGTTACAAAAGATTTTAAAGAAATATAAAGCACATATTGTCGATATGACGAATGCTGCCGTTGTTGTTGAGCACACAGGTACGACCTCTGAGCTCAATGAACTTGAAATAAAATTAAAGAAATATGGGTTGATTGAGATGATTCGAACCGGAAAGGTTTTGATGGTTCGAGGAAAAGAAACAACTTAAAGCTTAGACTTAAAGGGTATGATATAAAAAAGCGATCAAAATATTTTGATCGCTTTTTAAATTACTGATTTTTTTTAGAAAATACTAAACGTCTTCTTTAAGATAGTGATCTGCTTCAGTGGCTGCCATGCAACCAGACCCAGCAGCTGTAATGGCCTGACGATAAATTTTATCCTGCACATCTCCACAAGCAAAAACACCAGAAACATTTGTTTGCGTTGTTCCGGGCTTTGTCATGATATATCCTGCTTCGTCAATTTCAATTTGACCATCTAAAAAATCTGTATTTGGCTCATGTCCAACAGCATAAAAAAGACCTGACACTTCCATCTTGTCTTCTTTCGATGTTTTTGCATGCTTTGTTTTAAGAGATGTGAGAAACTGTTCGCCCATCGCTTCAGCAACGTGAGTTTCCCAAATCATTTTAATCTTGTCGTTATTTAAAACACGATCTTGCATAGTTTTTGATGCACGTAAAACATCGCGTCTAACAAACATTAAAACCTTACTTGCGTATTTTGTTAAATGAAGCGCCTCCTCGCAAGCAGTGTCCCCGCCGCCGATAATTCCTAAAACTTTGTTTCGAAATAATGGCAATGCTCCATCGCAAACGGCACAAGCTGAAATTCCTTTTTGCCAAAATTTATCTTCATTCACAATGCCTAATCTTTTGGCTGTTGCACCCGTTGCAATAATAATTGTCTTTGTTTCGACAGAATCTTTTTCAGCTATAACTTTAAACGGTTTAGATTTAAGATCAATCATTGTAACGGTCTTCGTTTCAATGCGAGCGCCACACTTGATAGCCTGTTTGCGCATCTGGTCCATTAATTCTGATCCGCCAATACCATCAGGAAACCCTGGAAAATTTTCAATCTCAGTTGTTGTTGTAAGCTGACCACCAGCGGCAATATTTCCCGCCATCATTCCCTCAAACATCAATGGTTTTAATTCGGATCGGCCTGCATAAATAGCAGCGGTATGAGCTGCTGGTCCAGACCCAATAATAATAACATTTTCAATCTTCATTTTGTTCCTCCACATTCATTTTAGAAAAACTTGGATGCAAATCGCTATATTTTTTCATCACAACGGATTCACTGGTTATGTTTGATTCGTAAGCATTCTCTTCTCTATCAATTAATTCATCTAAATTCTGATCTGACTTAATTGTAAAACCTGCATCTTTAATCATTTGTAAAGTTTTCTTTCGACTTAAGCCTGTAGCATTTAAATAGCCGTCCATAAAAATAGAACTTGCTGGATACAGTCCAAGTGCTTGCAAGTCTCGTAAATGGTATTCTCGTCCGGCAGCAATTCTAATTTCGACTGCAGGATTTAAAAACCGATATAAGCAAAGTATTCGTAAGCACAACTGTGGTGTTAATTCATTTGCTTTTGTTAATACATTTCCTTCAATGGGAAGAAGAAAATTTACAGGAATAGATTTTACATTTTTAAATTTTCGAAGCGTTAAAGCAGCATCTATGATATCGTCGATGCTTTCGCCCATTCCAACAATGACACCAGAACAAATATCAAGCTCAGCATTTTGAGCTGCATTTAAAGTGTCAATGCGCTTTTGAAAGGAATGCGTTGTGCAAATATTTTTATAATGATTAGCTGACGTATTAATATTGTGGTTGAGTCGATTAAGGCCTGCCTTTTTTAAGATTTTCGCTTCATCTTCTGTGATAAATCCAGGTGAAACACAAACCTCGATTGGAAATCTTGACTTAATTTCTTTAATGATGCTAACAAGATGTTTGATGCGGCTTTTCGACTGACACTTTCCAGAAAAAACCATACAATGACGAAACGCACCAGCTTTATAGGCTTGCTCTGCTTCTTTAAAAATCTCATCATCAGATTTCATAGGATACTTTTCAATCTTTGCGCTTGAGGATTTTGATTGAGCACAATAGTGACAATCTTCAGAACACGAGCCATTTTGAACATTGTTAATAATATGAATTCTTACCTCGTTTTTCCAATATTTAAAACGCAGCTTATAGGCGGCCTGAAGAAGTGAAAGCAATTGAATTTTTGGAGATGTGAGAATTGCTTGGCATTCCTCGCTTGATAGAATTTCACCAGAAAGGCTTTTATTTGTTAAGTTTGTATAAAATTTAGTATTCATCATTGATGTATTCTAATGCAAGTCAGCAAAAAAATCAAATAGTTAACGAATAATAATTGGAAAAGACTTGCTAAAAGTATTAATATTATGTATATTACTCCTATGAAAAAATTGCATACTTTTCATATTCCTGTCATGGGAACTGGATTTTCAATCGACACGCCTCTTAAAGTTGCTAAATATGGTATTTCTTCTGTAATTTCCCTTGTAGATGACACCTTAATTGAGCAGATGCGTAAATTTTATAGCTCTCTTTATGGCGAAGATTATAAGGAAATCAAAAAAGACGACCCAGACCATAGGGCGCGACGCATCACCGAATATTTAAACCTTATTGATCGGATTGTAAAAAAACAGATTAAAGACTTAAAATCTTCAGCATTTGAGACAGGAAGCGAGATTACAAAATATTTTGAGCTTCTGCCGGACACCTCTCCTTTTAAGAAACTTTATCAAGAGATGCTTTCAACTAAGGATTTAGAAGTAAAAGAAAGGCTTCAAAACGAGCTGCGCGAGAATGTGAAAGCCGGTAGTATTGATGTTAATATTATGACAAAGCTTGATCGCACAAATTTTGATAAAGATGGCAAAGAGCTTCCCTCTGAATTCTCAGATGCGCTTGCTGCTTTTCGAGGTTATGCACAAAGTACCTTAGCATCAGCGATTATTTTTTCAGCTGGATTTAATCGAAAACTTTATAGTTATATTGAAAATTTTAAAGATTTTTATTGTAATGCGACAGGTGAAATAAAAAAGAAAATTGTTTTAAAGGTAAGTGATTATCGATCATGTATTACTCAAGGTAAATTTTTAGCTAAAAAAGGTCTTTGGGTTTCTGAATATCGCATCGAATCTGGTCTTAATTGTGGCGGACATGCTTTTATTTCAGAAGGATTTCTTTTAGGTCCTATTTTAGAAGAAATGAAAGTAAAGCGTGACGAGCTATTTTCTGGCATTAAAAGTGTTTATGAAAAAGCTGTTAAATTAAAAAATGATTTCTCTGCGATGCCTCCCGACGCAAAGATTACCGTTCAAGGCGGTATTGGAACACATGACGAAGATCAATTTCTGATGAATCATTATGATCTTGACGGAACAGGTTGGGCAACACCTTTTCTTCTTGTTCCTGAAGTCTCTAATGTCGATGAAAAAACTTTAGAAAAATTACGCGTTTGCGATGAAGATGATCTTTATTTAAGCAATTGTTCACCCATTGGAGTTCCTTTTAATAATCTTAAAAGTGCTCCAAGCAATGTCGTGCAAGAACGGCGCGTACAAGATGACCGCCCGGGAAGCAACTGCTTCAAAGGACATCTTAAATTTAATACAGAATTTACAAATTTACCAATTTGCATTGCATCGCGTCAATACCAAAAGCTAAAACTTGAACAAATTGAAAATTCAGACGATAAAGAAAACCTTCCTTCCAAAAAAGATGTTGTTGTGAAAACGTGTATTTGCCATGATCTTGGAGCTTCCGCTTTGATGGTCAACGGCATTGAAACAAAGCAGTCTTTGGAGCCTGCGATTTGTCCAGGTCCAAATCTAGCATATTTTTCAAAAGTGGTAACCTTAAAAGAAATGACAGATCATATTTACGGTCGAATCGATCTTTTAAATTCAAAATATCGTCAACATGTTTTTATTAAAGAAGTTGGGCTTTATATTGATTCTTTTGTTAAAGAAATAAAGCATTGTAAATGTACGTTGACGGATAAGCAAGTTACTTATTTTAATGGATTTAAGAAAAATCTTATAGCTGGTATTGATTATTATTATGATTTATTTTCAAAACTTATGAAAGACGCACAAGACCAGCAAAAACGAATTTTTGATGAATTAAAAGAATTTCGATCTAAGCTTGAACGCATTACCCCTGATCAAATCAATCCTCTTCGGAAGAAATAGATAAATCTTTATTGATTATTTTTTAGGACAATTTTTAGCAATATCTCGAAGATCATGGCTAACCTTCATAGAGCAGAAATCTGGACCGCACATTGAGCAAAAGCGGTCTTTTTTTGATTTGTCGTCGGGGAGTGTTTGATCGTGAAAATCTTTAGCTTTTTGGGGATCTAAGCTTAAATTAAAATGATCTTGCCAATTAAAATTAAAACGTGCGCGTGAAATAGCTCTGTCCCATTTTTGAGCATTCTTGTGCCCTTTTGCAAGATCAGCAGCATGGGCAGCAATTTTATAAGCAATCATGCCTTCTTTGACATCGCTTTTATCAGGGAGCCCGAGATGTTCTTTTGGTGTAACATAGCAAAGCATTGCCGTTCCGTACCAACCAATCATAGCAGCACCAATAGCAGATGTGATATGATCATAGCCAGGAGCAATATCAGTTGTCAACGGTCCCAACGTGTAAAACGGTGCACCATGACAAAACTCAATTTGTTTGTCCATGTTTTCTTTAATTAAGTGAAGTGGAATGTGCCCAGGGCCTTCAATGATTGCTTGTACATCATGAGCCCATGCAATTTTAACAAGCTCACCTAAAACTTTTAATTCAGCGAATTGAGCTTCATCATTAGCATCAGAGATGCTTCCTGGCCTAAGCCCATCACCAAGACTAATCCCAATATCGTATTGCTTTAAGAGTTCACAAATTTCTTCAAAATGCGTGTAAAGAAAGTTTTCCTTGTTATGAATAGTGCACCACTTTGAAAGAACGGCTCCTCCTCGAGAAACAATGCCAGTTAAGCGTTTAGAAGAAAGCGATATGTTCTTAAGCAAAACGCCGGCATGAATTGTGAAATAATCAACACCTTGCTCGGCTTGTTCGATCAAAGTTTCTTTAAAAATTTCCCATGTAAGATCTTCAGGCTTGCCTTTTACTTTCTCAAGCGCTTGATAAATAGGAACTGTTCCAATCGGGACAGGTGAATTGCGAAGAATCCATTCACGCGTTTCGTGAATATTAGGACCTGTTGAAAGATCCATTACAGTATCGGCTCCCCATCGTGTCGCCCAAATCATTTTTTCTACTTCTTCGCAAACGCTTGAACTAACAGCAGAATTTCCAATGTTAGCATTAATCTTTGTTAAGAAATTTCGCCCGATGATCATCGGTTCACTTTCAGGATGATTAATATTTGCTGGAATAAATGCGCGCCCTCCCGCAACTTCATCTCGAACAAATTCAGGCGTACAACCTTCTCGAATAGCAATAAATTCCATCTCAGGTGTAACAACGCTTTTTTTAGCATAATGAAACTGCGTGACGTTTGAGTCAGCCTTTGCACGAAGGATTTTCTTTTTTTCATCAGCATACTCAACATCACCACGATCTAGAATCCACTTTGCTCGAAGAGATTTAAGTCCTTTGCTAATATTGATTTCGTCCTTTGGATCAGTATATGGACCAGAGGTATCGTATAAATTAAGCAATTCACCATTATTGTGAAAAATTTGACGAAATGGAACTTGAATATCTGAAAAAATATTTCCTTTCAGATAAACTTTTTTTGATCCGGGAAGAGGCTGATAACTTAAGTCTATTTTTTTAAAAGTAGGATTAGAATTAATCATTTTTTGTTTCAAGCCATTTAATGGAGCATCCCATTGATGGGTTCTGACGTCTTTCACCTTCCTCGCCCGCAACAAGAGAATCAATAGCTTCTTTTAGCTCATGACACGTTACCTTATCTTCATCTTGCCAGTTATTGTCAATACGTCCATGATAAACCAGTTCTTTATTGCCGTCAAAAAGATAGACATCAGGAGTGCATTGCGCCTTAAAATCTTTTGCGATTTGCTGTTTTTCATCAACAAGATATGGAAAATCAATTCCAAAATCTTTGATTTTATCAATCATTTTTTCAGGAGCATCGTCAGGGTAAGCTGGATTTATGTTTGGATTGATCGCAATCGAGTTGACTTTCTCTTGCTTTGCATCTTTTGCGATAGAAATAAGTCGAGGCCAAACCGCGTTAGCATACGGACAATGGTTACATGTAAACACAACTAACAGTCCTTTTTCTCCAAAAAGATTATCTGAAGAGTGAGACTGTCCATTCGGATCAGATAACTGAAAACCTGGAATTTTTGTTCCTAAAGGGATTTTGATGGAAGCCATCAATGACATAGGTGCTCCTTTTTAAGTTATGCGTTATAAGAAATATTATTATAAACCCCTCTTTTGACCTGTCAAGGACAAACAGCGAGGCTTTTAGTTGCTTTTTGAGATATTTAAAATATAATAAAAACATCATTGCTACGAAAGGATATTATGTCGGATTCAAACATTTTG
Organism: Candidatus Aceula lacicola; assembly: GCA_030765785.1. GTDB lineage: Bacteria > Omnitrophota > Gorgyraeia > Zapsychrales > Aceulaceae > Aceula > Aceula lacicola. The sequence goes on from JAVCCC010000004.1 coordinate 39,253, forward strand.
ATAAAACAGATCATGGTCGGACCTATGCAAAACTTTGCATATTTTATCGGTGACAAAAAAAGTAATCAAATCGCTGTTGTAGATCCTGCTTGGGACATCAACCTAATCTGCCAGGAAGCAGAAAAAAGTGATCTAAAAATTACAGCCATTCTTTTAACACATGGACACTATGATCATGCCGATGGTGTTTGTGATTTGCTTGAACGCTACGATGTCCCCGTTTATATTTCTCAACAAGAAATGCCTATTTATATGCCAAATTGTAAGAATTTAAAGAAAATCAAAGATCATGAAAAAGTTAAAATTGGAAATATTGATATCGAATGTATATTAACACCTGGCCATACGCCAGGATGCCTCTGTTTTTATGTCCCTGGGCATTTGATCACAGGCGATACTCTTTTTGTTCATGGATGTGGACGTTGTGACTTGCCTGGTGGCGATGCAAAGAAAATGCACCATTCTCTTTATAATATTATTGGGAAATTACCTGAAGAAACAATAATTTATCCAGGCCATTTTTATGGGCCCTCGGAAACAGCTACATTAAAATCTCAAAAAGAAACAAACCCTTACCTGCAGAGCAAAGATTTAGAACACTTTTTATCAAAACGAATGGGGCTTTAATATTTACTCTTCAAACAACCATGTTGACAAATAACGCTCTCCTGTATCGCATAAAATTGTTACAATTGTCTTGCCTTTGGCCTCAGGCCGCTTAGCAACCTCGAGAGCAGCCCAAACATTGGCGCCCGAAGAAATTCCTGATAGAATTCCCTCTTCTTTTGCAAGGCGTCTTGATGTCTGGCCTGCATTTTCATGAGAAACCCGAATAACTTCATCAATAATGCTTTTATCGACGACATCTGGAATAAATCCTGCACCAATGCCTTGAATTTTATGTGGACCTGGATTGCCTCCAGATAAAACAGGCGAATCAACAGGCTCAACAGCAATAATTTTAACATCAGGATTTTTTTCTTTTAGAATCGTGCCTACACCAGTTAAGGTTCCTCCTGTCCCAACACCAACAATAAAAAAATCAACGATGCCATCTGTATCACTTAAAATTTCTTGTGCAGTTGTTTTTTTATGAATTTCAGGATTAGCAGGGTTTTGAAATTGTTGTGGCATAAAACTATTCTTTGTTTGAGCAACAATCTCTTCAGCCTTTTCAATAGCTCCCTTCATTCCTTTGGCTCCGTCTGTCAAAACAAGCTCTGCGCCAAGCGCTTTAAAAAGTTTTCGACGTTCCACACTCATGGTATCTGGCATGGTCAAAATAAGCTTGTAGCCTTTGGCTGCTGAGACAAAAGAAAGTGCAATACCAGTGTTTCCGCTTGTAGGTTCAACAATAACAGAGTCTTTCTTTAGAATTCCTTTTTTTTCAGCCGCTTCAATCATGGCCAATCCAATGCGATCTTTAACACTTGAAAGAGGATTAAAAAATTCTGCTTTCACGAGGACGGTTGCACCTAACCCCTCTGTTAATTTATTAATTCTAATCAGTGGCGTATTGCCTATTGTTTGTGTAATGTCATTAAATATCTTTGCCATAACAATCTCCTTAATTTAACGCTTGATCGATATCTGCAATAATGTCATCAACATGTTCAATTCCAATTGATAATCGAATAAAATCTGGTGTTATTCCAGCAGCCAGCTGTTCTTTTTCAGAAAGCTGTTGATGTGTTGTGCTCGCTGGATGAATCGCTAGGGTTTTTGCATCTCCGATATTTGCAAGATGTGAAACAAGTTTTAGAAAATTGATGAACTTCTTTCCAGCTTCAGCGCCACCTTTAATGCCAAATCCAATAATAGCTCCGGCTCCTTTAGCCAAATATTTTTTAGCTTTTTCTTTTTCAGGGCTTGAATCAAGGCCCGGATAATTAATCCAACTTATTTTTGGATGCTTCTCAAGATGCTTAGCAACAGCTAAAGCATTCTCAGAATGTCTAGGTAAGCGTAAATGAATCGTTTCTAAGCCTTGCAAAAAAAGAAACGCATTAAACGGTGATAACGCAGGTCCAATATCTCGAAGCAACGTAACACGAGCTTTGATGATATAGGCGATATTGCCAAGAGCTTTAAACGCATCAACGAAATTGATGCCGTGATAGCTTTGGTCTGGGCCTGCAATAAGAGGAAACTTTCCGTTAGTCCAGTCAAAATTTCCGGAATCAACAATAACGCCTCCTAGAGATGTTCCATGCCCACCAATGAACTTTGTTGCCGAATATACAACAATGTCGGCTCCAAAATCAATCGGACGAAGCAAATAAGGAGAAACCGTATTGTCAATAATAAGTGGAATTCCATTTTTATGCGCAACTTTTGCCAATGCCTCGATATCTGTAACATTCAATTTTGGATTTCCAACAGATTCAGCATAAATTGCTTTTGTTTTTGGTGTAATTGCTTTTTCAAAAGCTGCAATATCGTTAGATGGTGCAAAATTAACTTTTATGCCAAAACGTTTAAACGTGTAATAAAAAAGAGTATACGTCCCTCCATAAAGATTATCGGCGGAAACAATCTCATCGCCAGCTTGAGCAATATTTAAAAGTGCGATGCTAATAGCAGACTGTCCACTTGCAACAGCTAAAGCGCCAGCGCCGCCATCTAGCGCAGCAACTCTTTTCTCAAAAACATCAGTTGTTGGATTCATTAGTCGCGTATAAATATTCCCAAATTCCTTAAGCGCAAATAACTTCGCGGCGTGATCGGTATCCTTAAAAACATAGGATGTTGTTTGATAAATTGGGACTGCCCTCGCCCCTGTTGTTGCGTCTGGCTCTTGGCCTGCATGCAGCGCCAATGTTTCGATTTTTAATTTATTTTCATTTGTCATTTTTTCCTCCTTAAAATTAAATAACGTATTCCAAAATTTTTGATTGTTTCATTTGTCTCTCTACCATTTGCCCTAATGTAATAGAAGACAAAACTTTTTTAAATTTTTCTGAAACATCTTCCCATATTTCATTAGTAACAAAAGTTAATATATAGTCCGCCTTAATATCATCTGAATTTTCAATAAAATTCAAAGGACCCTCTAGAGGCAAAACAATTTCTTCTAAAGTTATAGATTTTGGTGGCTTGGCAAGCTCGTATCCCCCTTGCGTTCCTCTCGTTGAATTAATTAATCCAGCGTTTTTCAAAGGCGAAATAAGTTGCCAAAGGTATTTTTCAGAAATTCCTTGATTCGACGCTATTTCTTTTAAAAGAAGCTGACGCTTGCCGTAATTTAAAGCAAGATCCAGCATTAACCGTGTTCCGTATTTTCCTTTTGTTGATAATTTCATTTCATTGTCTACCTTTTCTATCGATTTAGTAGAAATTATAGCAATAAAATAATTTCTGTCAAGAATTCTTTTATTAGTAGCTTTATTTAGATTTCGGACGCATAAGGCGTCGTATAGCCCAAGAAAAAAGGCTAAAGGGTAAGAATCTTCGAAGGGCGTAAATAATTTTACTGCTTGTATCGGGAATATTTCTAAATGGAGGTCGATCTAAATTAATTAACTTCTCAATAAGAATCGCCACGTCCTCTGGATCTCGATTGACAACCTTTATATGATCATTAATCCTCTTCTGAACGCCTTGTGAAAGCTCGTAATAAGGACTTCTCGTGTTAAAAAAGTTCGCAGCACACCGTCTGTTTTCATGAAAAATTTTTGTTTTATATACTCCTGGTTCAACAAGGCATACATTAATGCCAAAAGGAATTAATTCATAATAAAGGCTCTCAGAAAATCCTTCCAAAGCCCATTTGCTTGCATTGTATGCACCGAAGCATGGCAATGCATACAACCCTGAAATACTCGAAATGTTAACAATCGTTCCTCTCTTTTGCTCACGCATTAAAGGAATAGCTTCACGAGTAACATTCTGAACGCCAAAGAAATTTGTTTCTATTTGTTCTCGAATTTCTTCTTGTGTTAAATCTTCGAAAAAACCACCAATGCCATATCCAGCGTTATTAACTAAAACATCAAGACGCCCATATTTTTCTTTGATATGGCGAACAACATCTTTAATCGAATTAATATCCGAAACATCAAGACGTAGGACATCTATTTCACCACCTCTTAAAACAGCTTCGCCAACAAGATCATTTTGTTTTGACAAGTTGCGCATTGTTGCAATAACATAGTAATCTAAGCTTGCTAATCGTGCTGCAATACGCAATCCAAATCCGCTAGAGCAGCCAGTAATTAAGACAACTTTTTTGTTAGAATTCTCTATCATATGACAATAAATTATTGTGTTTTTGAAATGCTTTTTTGGATAAGAAGACAGTCAATCATAACAAGCGCAACCATAGCTTCAACAACGACAACCGCTCTTGGACAAATACAAGGATCATGACGCCCTTTGATTTCCATTGTTGTTGGTTTGCCGTCTATAGTTACAGCTTCTTGAGGCTTGGCAATAGAACATGTTGGACGAATAACAGCACGCAAGACAACATCATTCCCATTAGAGATTCCACCGGAAATCCCCCCAGAATGGTTTGTTCTTGATTTTAATGTTCCATCTTTTAAAGTTGAAATATCGTTAAATTCAGATCCTTTCATAATTGCCGACTGAAATCCGTCGCCAATTTCAACACCTTTGATTGCACCAATGGACATGACACCGGAAGCTAGGCGAGCATCAAGTTTATCGAAGACTGGATCACCAAGTCCAGCTGGGCAATTCTTGACAACGACTTCAATGACGCCACCGATAGAATCGCCTTCTTCTTTTGCAATTTTAATACGCTCTGCCATTAGCATTGCAGCCTCTGGGTCTGGACAACGAACAGGGTTTGATTCAATTGCTGCAAAATCAATATTTTTTGCAACAATATCATCAATTTGTTTTGTGTATGCTGTTACAGTAATACCATATTCATCGAGCATTTTTTTAGCAACCGCACCAGCAGCAACACGTAATGCTGTTTCTCGACCAGAAGCACGGCCTCCTCCTCGCCAATCACGAATGCCATATTTTCTCAAATATGCGTAATCTGCATGACCAGGACGAAGAATATTTTTTAAATCTTCATAATCTTTTGGATTCGCATCTGTATTTCGAATTAAAAGACCAATTGGCGTTCCAGTTGTTTTTCCATCTAACATTCCAGATAAAATTTCAACCTCGTCCGCTTCTTTGCGTTGCGTCGTTAAAGAGCTTTGACCAGGGCGCCGTCTGTTAAGTTCGATTTGAATATCTTCCTTACTCAACGGCATCCCAGGCCGCACTCCATCAATAACAGCACCAATCGCAGGACCGTGGCTTTCCCCAAAGGTGGTTACTGTAAATAGCTTTCCAAAAGTATTGCCTGACATATTAAATCCAAGCCCTTTCTTCTGACAATTTATCTTCGTAATTCTCAATAAGATCAATAAATTGCTGTGTCCATCCAATACTGTCCAATCCTTTGATTAAACAATCTTTGGCGAACGGATCAATCTCAAATGAATATTTTTTCCCATCAGAAGTGTTAACTTCCTGATTCGGTAAATCTGCAGTTATTTTAGCATTGTCATTGCCTAAAGCAAAGCGGAATAATTCATCAACTTGCTCTTGTGACAATTTAACTAGTAAAATGCCATTTCTAAGACAATTGTTGTAAAAAATATCTGCAAAACTCGGAGCAATGATCACCTTAAATCCAAAGTCAGATAATGCCCAAGGAGCGTGCTCTCGACTAGATCCGCATCCAAAGTTGTCGCGTGCAAGCAAAATCGTTGCCTTGCGATAAGCGTCTTTGTTCAAAATAAAATCTAAATTTTCTTTTGTTCCAGCATCATCTAAATAACGCCAATCATGAAAAAGATGTTTTCCAAAACCAGTTCTCTCAACTTTTTTCAAAAACTGTTTTGGAATAATCGCATCTGTGTCAATGTTAGCACGATCAATTGATGCAACAATTCCAGAATGTATTGTTATCGGTTCCATTAAAAATCCCTAATATCTGAGATATGTCCTTTAATAGCCGCTAAAGCAGCCATTTCAGGCCCTACAAGATGTGTTCTTCCGCCTTTTCCTTGGCGCCCTTCAAAATTACGATTGCTTGTTGAAGCGCATCGCTCGCCCTCAGACAACTTATCTTCATTCATAGCTAGGCACATTGAGCATCCTGGTTCTCTCCATTCAAAACCAGCTTGCTTAAAAATAACATCTAGTCCTTCTTTTTCAGCTTGACGCTTTACTCGCCCAGAACCTGGCACAACCAAAGCTCGAACATTCTCAGAAACTTTATTTCCTTTAGCAATTGTAGCGGCTGCTCTTAAATCTTCAATGCGCCCGTTTGTACAAGATCCAATAAAAACAGTGTCGATCTTAATTGATTGAATTGGCGTCCCCGGCTTTAAATCCATATAGGCTAATGCTTTTTTAGCCGCTTCACTTTTAACAGAATCCTTGAATCCGCTTGGATCAGGTACATCTTCGTCAACACCAGCAACTTGCTCTGGAGAAGTTCCCCATGTCACCTGCGGGGCTATCTTGCTTGCATCAATTTCTATAACTTTATCGAATTTTGCATCTGCATCACTTTCTAAAGTCTGCCACCATTTAACAGCTTTATCCCAATCTTCGCCCTTTGGTGCAAAATCTTTACCATTCAAATACTCAAAAGTAACATCATCAGGAGCAATCATTCCAGCTCTGCCTCCTGCTTCAATCGTCATATTGCAAATCGTCATGCGCCCTTCCATCGAAAGACCTTTAATGGCATCGCCTGCATATTCAATCACATATCCAGTTGCACCGTCTGTTCCAATTTGACCAATAATATATAAAATCAAATCTTTTGGCGTAATATCTTTTGATAATGTGCCGTTAATCTTAATCAACATGGTTTTTGATAAATTTTGTTGCAATGTTTGTGTTGCTAAAACATGCTCGACTTCAGATGTTCCAATTCCAAACGCCAAAGAACCAAAGGCTCCGTGTGTTGCTGTATGTGAATCTCCGCAAACAATAACCATCCCAGGCAAAGTAAAGCCTAACTCTGGCCCAACAATGTGAACAACGCCTTGATCTGGATGCATAAAATCTAACAATTTAACACCAAATTCCTTACAGTTGCGTTCTAATGCTTCCATTTGGATTCTTGATATTTCATCAGCAAATGATAAATCCTTAGCATTCGTAGGTACATTGTGATCCATTGTTGCGCATGTTCTTTTTGGATGGCGAACTTTTCGCTGTTTTAAGCGCAATCCTTCAAAAGCCTGAGGAGACGTGACCTCATGCAACAAATGACGATCCACGTAAATGATTGTGGCATCATTTTTTCCTTCGCGCACAACATGTGCATCCCAAATTTTTTGATAAAGTGTTTTTCCCATAATATATTTACCGACTTATATATTTTAATTAAGCCACTAATTTAACATAGAGTATTCGTGGATTCAAGTGTTTTCTAGGAGAGACACACTATCTAGAGGTGCTTTTCTTTTTGATAAACTTCAATAAAGTATTCTATTGATCGGTCGAAAGTCTTCTCTGCATCATTTGGAAAATAACATGCCGGCAGAGCTCCTTTGTTTCGATGATAACGAACACATTCGCAACAAATACCCATTTTTTCACATGACCCATAGCTACAATTGCAATCTTGAAGATTTTTTTCTTTATTCGGGCAATTCATTGAGAAATCTCCTTTAATTCATTTAATAATGATTCAAAAGTATCTTTTTTTGTTGATACAATTTCTCCTTGATTTAACGACCTTCTGATCGTATCAACAATATTAAGATAATTGCGCTCTGCTCGTGCAAACTCATCGACAACATCTTGTGAAACATAAGTTGGACCGACAGCTTTTAGAAGTCGAGCGGCATCACCATAAAGCTTTGCCGCTTCCAGGTAAAGGTTAACGCACATTTGAGCGCTTTGCCGATCTGGCTTTACCTTCATCAGATCTTGAGCGTAAGCAACAGCGTGTTGAGCTTTTTGGATATTGCTAAAAGCTTTTAATTGAAGTTCATCTAAATTATTCTCAGCCACAGCTGACGCTGTGCACATTAGAGAGAAGCCAAGAATAAAAACAATTTTTTTAAACATTTATACTCCAAGAATTAAGACAAGACGAATCCCTTGTCTCTTAGTTTTTTAAGCACGAGAATTATGATATCAACTATTTGATGAAACAATTGTATACGGCGGATTTGTTTTTGCCGGCATTGTCAAAACAACTGAAATCTCAAAATTTTCTACTTGAAAAATAAGCCGTGGATAAAAGAACATGTATCGACCCATTCGACCGTTTCGCTTAAGACGCTCCTCTTGAAAAACTTTTTTATGCCTAAGATAAAAAGATAGAAAGTAAATAGTTATTCCACCTACAAAAACAGCGCAAATCAAAATTGCCATATATAAATTTACTTCTCCGCATGTTGACATTCTTGCGCCCTCTCTTTAAAAAACTTTTTTGTTATTTCTTCAAAGCACGTTTTCTAGCGCGCTTGATCGCAAGACTAATCTTGCGCTTTGTGGCCGCAGAATGCTTTTTGCCATACATTGGATTCTTTTTACCACTTACACTTTTAGAAATCTTTTCTTTTGAAGATTTCTTATGTTTTTTTCCATAAAAAGAATTCTTTTTTCCTTTTTGGGCTAAACTAATCTTACGCTTTGTTGCAGGTGTTTGTTTTTTTGGCACAACATACCTCCCTTTTAAAGATTTTAAACAAATTGTCTTAAAACAGTTTGAAGAATTCCACCGTTTCGATAATAATCAATATCAACTTTTGTATCTAGGCGTAGCTTGACATAAAATTCTTTTTTTGTCCCCGATCCTAGACGTGCAACAACTTTAAGACTTTGCTGAGGTTTAATTTTATCATTGAATCCAATGAAATCAAAGATTTCGTTACCTTTAAGCCCGAGCGTTTTACAGGATTGTCCTTTTTTGAATTCTAGAGGCAGAACTCCCATTCCAACAAGATTGCTTCGATGAATGCGCTCATAGCTTTGAGCAATAACAGCCTTAACTCCTAAAAGCGCTGTTCCTTTAGCCGCCCAATCTCGAGAAGAACCAGTTCCGTATTCTTTACCAGCTAAAATAATGAGCGGCGTTTTATCCTTTTTATATTTAAGCGCTGCTGAATAAATATCCATCCTCTTTTTTGACGGAAGATAAATAGTTTGAGACCCTTCCGCTCCAGGAACCAATAGATTCCTAAGTCGAATATTAGCAAATGTTCCTCGCGTCATAACCTGATCATTTCCTCGACGAGAACCGTAACTATTAAAATCGCCTGGTTTTATCTTCTTGCTTTGTAGAAATTTTCCTGCGGGGCTTGTTTGCGCAATTGCACCGGCTGGCGAAATATGATCCGTCGTGATCGAATCACCAAAAATAGCCAAGGGGCGAGCATCTTTAATCTCTTCGATGTGACCAGCCTCTTTTTGCATGCCAACAAAAAACGGTGGATGCTGAATATATGTGCTCTTATTTCTCCACGGATAAAGATCAGCTTTTTTTGTTTTAATCTTTTTCCATTCCTTTGTTCCTTTTGTTATATTCATATATTGGTCAGTAAACATCTTTGGCTGAACAGACTTTTTAATCACGGACTCAATTTCAACGTTTGTTGGCCAAATATCGCTTAAATAAACGTCCTCTCCTTTTTTATTTTTTCCAAGAGGTTCTTTCGTTAGGTCAACACAAACATTTCCAGCAATAGCATACGCGACAACCAAAGCAGGACTTGCTAAATAATTTGCCTTAACCCAAGGACTAATGCGTCCTTCAAAATTTCGATTTCCGCTTAAAACGCTTGCGACTGTTAATTTCTTACTTTTAATTTGCTTCGTAATCTTTTCTGCCAACGGGCCGCTATTCCCAATGCATGTCATGCAGCCATACCCTGCAAGATGAAAACCAAGCTTTTCTAAATATGGAACTAATCCAGCTTTTTTTAGATATTCCATGACGACACGCGATCCTGGAGCCAAGCTTGTTTTAACAAAAGGCTTTACTTTAAGCCCAGCTTTGACAGCATTTTCTGCAAGCAGCCCAGCTCCAATTAAAACAGATGGATCTGATGTATTCGTACAGCTCGTGATCGATGCAATAATAACAGAACCATTTGTTAAAATATTTGTATTTTTAGGTGCAAAAAAAGTTTTTTCAAACTCTGATTTCATTTTAGCTAAAACAATACGATCTTGTGGTCGCTTCGGCCCAGCTAAACTTAAATGAATGGTGCTTAAATCAATCTCTACCGTTTCTGTATATTTAGGCGGCTTTATTCCTTTTTTGTAAAACATGCCCTGAAGCTTAAAATATCTTTTTATAAGATCGATTTGTGTTTTTGTCCGTCCCGTTTTTTGATAATATTCAAGCGTTTTAGAATCGATTGGAAATATTCCCATGGTAGCTCCATATTCTGGAGACATATTAGAAATCATAGCGCGATTGGCAAGCGTTAAGCTCTCCAATCCTTCACCGAAATATTCAACAAATTTTCCAACAACACCAACTTTACGAAGTTTTTCAACAATCGTTAAAACGAGATCTGTAGGCGTCACTCCATTGCGAAGCTTTCCTTTAAGATGAAAACCAACCACCTCTGGCAAAAGCATATTAAGCGGCTCGCCTAACATAACGGCTTCTGCTTCAATGCCTCCAACGCCCCATCCCGCAATGCCAAGACCATTTATCATCGTCGTATGACTATCTGTTCCGATCAAACTATCAGGATATAAAGTTTTGTTTTTGCCTTTGCCCTGTGCTAAAACACCTTCAGCTAAATACTCAAGGTTGATCTGATGGATAATGCCAGTCGCAGGTGGAATCACACGGAAATTTTTAAATGCCTGTTGCCCCCACTTTAAGAATTCGTATCGTTCTTTGTTACGCTTAAATTCTCTGGTGAGATTCTTTTGAAAGGCATCTTTTGTACCAGCATAATCAACTTGAACAGAATGATCAATAATCAAATCACATTGGACCTGAGGATTAATTTTTTTATAGTCACCACCTAAATTCTTTACAGCATTACGCATCGCCGCTAAATCAACAACGCATGGAACGCCTGTGAAATCTTGCAAAATAACACGTCCTGGCTTAAAAGCAATCTCCGGCAAAACTTTTGCTTTTGGTGACCAAGCTGCAATCTTTCGCACATCCTCAGAAGTAACTTTGTATTCATCGCAATTTCGAAGTGCGCTTTCTAATAAAATCTTTATCGAAAACGGAAGCCGATTGACGTTAGAAAGGCCAAACTTTTTTAATTTTGAAATTTGAAAAATACAATATGACCCAGATTTTGTTTTGAGAGTTGTTTTAATATGGTTTAAATCAATTATTTTGTTCACCTAAAACTCCTTATATCTTTAAACTATTATTTTTGATAGAATTATAGAACGAAATCTTGATTATGTACATAGGCTTGTTAAATTTTTAAATTAGTAAAAATTTTATCATATTGGTCTTTTCTATAAAAAGTTCAAAGAAAACCAATCTTAACACCTTTGTTTTTCAAAAAAAGACCAGAATATTCTGATTTCTTTAAAATTTTAATGAAACAAAGGTCAATAAAATAAAGATATGGCTAGCGTTATTACAAAAGGTTGCACGAAATGTAAAAAGTGCGTTGAGCCCTGCCCTGTGGATGCATTTCATGAAGATGCCGATACTTTGGTGATTAATCCTGAGACCTGTATCGATTGTGGGGCCTGCATTCCAGCCTGCCCTGTTGGCATCATCTATGCTGAAGAAGATTTGCCAGATAATCTTAAGAATTTTAAGGATATCAATCTAGAAAAATCAAAAACCCTGCCAATCATTTCTGAAAATAATTAAATACTTTTTCATATCCTACTTGATTTCAATTCCAATCGGACAATGGTCAGAGCCTAAAACATCTTTAAAAATAAAAGACGATTTAACTTTTGGCAGAAACTCTTCGTTTACAAAAAAATAGTCTAGTCGCCAGCCAACATTGCGTGTGCGTGCCGCTGTCTTATAATCCCAGTATGTGTAGTGACCAGATTCATGAGGGTAAAACTGACGGAATGTGTCTACGTAACCTTCTTTAGTAAACTTTGTGATCCAAGCTCGTTCCTCTGGCAAAAAACCGGTATTTTCTTGATTATTCTTTGGTCGAGCCAAATCAATTTCTGTATGCGCGGTATTAACATCACCACAAATAACGACATTCTTACCTTTTTTTTGAAACGATTTGACCACCTTTAAAAATTGATCATAAAATTTCATCTTATAAGGAACGCGCTTGTTGCCTGCTCCACCATTGGGAAAATAGATATTAAACAAAACAAATTCTCCAAAATCTAAAATTAAATTTCTTCCTTCGCAATCAAATTCTTTTTTTCCTATCTTTGTCGAAATGTTTTCAGGTTCTTTTTTAGCAAAGACGGCGACACCGCTATAGCCTTTTTTTTCGCCTGCAGACCAAAACGTTTTATATTGATTCGGTTTTAAAAGATTGTCAGTCAATTGCTCAGGATGACATTTTGTCTCTTGGACACATAAAATATCTGGATTCTCTTTATTGAGCCAGCCTAAAAAACCTTTTTTTTCAATCGCACGAATGCCGTTCACATTCCAGCTTATAATTTTCACGATGATTCTTCTCCGAGCTTTACAGAAACGCAGCGGGATCCCCACGCTCCTGGCTTTTGATCAAAGAAACCCGCACAGGATGCATGGCAACTGTCACATTTATTATTAATTAGATGATACTGTTTGATTTCATAGCGTGAGCGTTCAATTACGTTCTGATGACAAGTGGAACAATAAGTTGTCGAGCCTTCATCGTCTTCAATATTGCCCGTGTATACATGCTGCATCCCTTTTTGCAACGCAATTTGACGTGCCTTTAACAAAGTCTGCTTTGGAGTCGGATTATAATTCATCATCTGAAAATTTGGATGAAATGCGCTGAAATGAATTGGCACTTCTCTTCCAAGATTTTCAACAATCCAATTGCAAATATTCTTTAAATCGTCATCCGAATCATTTTCACCCGGAATAATTAAATTTGTAATCTCAAGCCATACGTTCGTCTTTTCTTTTATAAAAATTAAAGTATCCAATACAGGCTTGAGCTCTGCCAACACAAGCCGCTTATAAAAGCTTTCATTAATTGATTTTAAATCGACATTAGCAGCATCCATGCTCTCAAAGAATTCTTTTCTTGCCTCATTCGATATATATCCTGCGGTAACCGCAATTGTTTTAATACCCTTTAATCGGCATTCTTTAGCGGTGTCAATAGCATACTCTGCAAAAATAACTGGGTCGTTATAAGTAAATGCAACTGATTTTACTCCTACTTTTTTAGCCGTCTCAGCAATCATCATTGGCGTTGCCCTTTCCGAAAGACAATCAAATTCTTTCGACCTTGATATATTCCAATTCTGACAAAACTTACATCCCATATTACATCCAGCTGTTCCGAATGACAAAACGCTTGTCCCTGGGTAAAAATGGTACAGGGGTTTCTTTTCAATTGGGTCAATGCAAAATCCGCTTGAACGTCCATAGGTTGTCAGAATAAGCTCCCCGCCAATATTTTGACGCACAAAACAAAAACCCCGCTTATTTTCAAGGATAAGGCAGAGACGGGGACAAAGATAACACTGAACACTACCTTCCTTCAATTTTTTCCACCAACGTGCTTGATAATTATTATTTAACATACGAAAGGAAATTTTTATTGTTTTGACCAAATACGCGTATTAAGATTAAGATCATCAACGATTTCAATCGTCAGCTGAAGATCTTCAAAATACTCTTGGATAGGAGCAAAATCTAACATTGTTCGAAACACTCTTGGCTCAAAAAGATTTCGATTGTACCAAATTGCTATGTAAACATTTGATTTTATAAAAGAAAGGTAAACTTCTCGCTTACTTTTCTTTTTAAAGCTCACAATTCGTTGTATAAGACTTGTCGACAGAATATACCTCGATTCGACAGGATCATCGCTGTAAACCGCAAAAAGTTTTTCAAACTCTGGATCTTCTAGTTTTACGAGAGCTGGACGCGAAACATTCATTTTTTGAAGCATTGTGCCAAAGCCACCAAACATCTTTTCGGCTCTGTCAGGAAGAACAAAAGTTTTTTTACAAAAATCTTTGTTAAAATCTGCAATAAAAAAAAGACCTTTAAAAACTGTGTGTTCATGCCTATTTTTTCCGTGCGTAACATATTTGGCACATAGCTCAGAAAACTTTATTTTAGTCTTCCCTATTGTTCCTTGAATTAAATCATCTCCACGATATTCATTGATAGCATGAGTAAAAATTTGGCTTGATTTAAATTCCGATTCTGAAATAAATCCACTCTTTTGATAAATCAAGCTATCATCCATAAAACCAACAAGGGGATTGATAACAACATCTTTAAAATTGCTAACATAGCCTCGCGTTAAAAAATAGTAAGCACCCGATATGGCCACAAAAGTTAAAATAGCGACATAGCCAGGAACCTTAGGATGAACATTTTGTATTTTAAGAGTAAAGAAAAACGCGATAACGCCAATCAAAAGAATGACAAAACTATACGCAGAAACAAGAACAACAACTTCTTTTCTCTTTTCCTCTAAAACAAATATTTCTGGATGAAGTTTTTTATCATAAAAACTCCGTAACTCGGAAAGTGTTCGCAAAAGAAATCCTTTTTATAAATTAATTATTAAAAGCGTCTCCAATATTAACATTCTGACGCTCTTGTTCATTAGCAACTGCAAAAACTGCCTTACGCTTATAATTCATCATAGATGCAAAAATATTAGTTGGAAACATTTCCACTGCATTGTTATAATCCGTAACTGATGCGTTAAAAGCTCGACGCGCAGCAGAAATTTGTTCCTCCACCTCGTTCAAGCTTCCCTGTAGCTGAATAAAATTTTGGCTAGCTTTTAAATCTGGATAATTTTCAACTGCAACCATGATTCCACCCAAAGTCTTAGTAATTTTATTATCAAGGCTTACCTTTTCATCTGAAGATAAATTTCCTGAAACAGCCTTAGCACGAAGCTCTGTAATTTCAGTCAATGTACCAGCTTCATGCTGCATATACTGCTTAACAGCAGCAACTAAATTTGGAATAAGATCATAGCGTTTTTTTAACATAACATCGATTGATCCAAAAGATTTCTCAACATCATTCTTTTTTCCAATCAATCCGTTATACATCCCAAAAGCCAAGACGCCAATAACAGCAATAATAATAAAAACAAGCATGAGCGTTCCTCCTTAAAAATTGTTAATAATAAAATTATTTTATCACCAAATGGATTACGAGCCAAGAGGTTTCGAAGGATTTCAAGAAACTGCAGAATAAAATTATTTAAAAATAAGCAAATAAAAAAAGAGCCAACGCTTAACGCATTGGCTCTTAAAACCAGCAATATTATAAATCGCCTTTTTATAGTTTTACAACATTCTGGGCTTGTTCACCTTTAGGACCTTGAGTAATTTCAAACTCAACAGCTTGTCCTTCTTCTAAAGATTTATAGCCTTCTCCTTGAATCTCAGCATGATGTACAAACACATCTTTACCTTCCTCTGGCGAGATAAAACCATAACCTTTTTGGTTACTGAACCACTTTACTGTTCCTTTTGCCATTATTTAACCTCCTTTCGCAATCTTTGAGTATAACCCTAATTCTTAAAGCTTTAAACTTTTTGATTAAAACTAGGGTAATAATGGCGTGAAAACTAAAAAGACCGTACAGGCAAAATCTTTGTGCCCAAACGGCTTCAAGTTTCCCTTTCCTTCATTAACTCAATGACAATTATGCCCTATACAGGACGTTTTGTCAACTAAAACTTTTTAGCAGAAGATGTTAGGAATATTAAACAATATTCGCAAAACCCATGAAAGCTAAGGCAAGAAGCCCAGCAACAATAAGTGAGATCGGAACACCTTTCATAGACTCAGGTATATCCAAAAGCTCTAAACGTTCGCGAATTGATGAAAAGATGACAAGTGCTAGCGTAAAGCCTATTGCGTTGGCAACGGCAAAGACAGTACTCTCAATAAGATTGTAGTCTTTTCGAATAACAAGGATGGCAACGCCAAGAATAGCGCAATTTGTTGTAATAAGCGGCAAGAAGACTCCAAGCGCCTGATAAAGCGCAGGACTTACTTTCTTTAAAATAAGTTCAACCATTTGAACTAAGGCCGCAATAACAAGGATATAGACAACAGTCTGCAAAAAGTCGATGTGAAGAGGCACTAAAATATAAGTCTGAATGAGATATGTAACAATGGTTGCAAGCGTCATGACAAACAAAACCGCTCCCCCCATTCCAATAGCTGTTGATAATTTCTTAGAGACGCCAAGAAACGGACAAATCCCCAAAAATTGGGCTAAAACAATATTGTTAACGAGAACCGCAGAAATAATAATTAAAATATATTCCATTATTTGGTTCCTTTATTAAATCGATTAACCAAGGCAATCAGATAGCCTAAAACCATAAATGCACCTGGCGCCATAGCAAAAACAAGCATGCCATCACTTGTAAGAAATTTAAATCCAAAAATTGATCCTGCACCCAAGGCCTCTCGGATAGCGCCTAAAATCGTAACAGCAAAAGTAAAGCCTAAGCCCATACCAAGACCGTCCAGGATAGAGCTAAAAATATCATTTTTAGAAGCAAATGCCTCAGCGCGCCCCAAAACAATACAATTAACAACAATTAAGGGAATAAAAATACCAAGCTGCGCATGAAGCACTGGAACATATGCTGCCATAACCAAATCGACAATTGTAACAAAAGAAGCAATAACAACAATAAATGATGGAATACGAACCTTCTCTGGAATCAAATTCTTTATTAGCGAAATCACAAGATTTGACATAACCAAAACAAAAGCAGTTGCAACTCCCATGCCAAGACCGTTGATTGCAGATGTTGTTACGCCAAGCGTTGGACAAAGCCCCAAAAGTAAAACAAAAACTGGGTTTTCTTTTAAAAATCCTTTAATAAAGTTTTGCCACTGATTCATTCTTTAATTTCCTTCAAATATACTTTATATGCGCGTTTAACTGCATCACAAAAAGCACGCGAACTGATGGTCGCTGCGGTAATTGCATCGACATCTCCCCCGTCTTGCTTAACCTTTAAAATAAAATTACTTGGATTTTTTCCGTTAAATTGATCAGAAAAATCTGATTTACTTTTCTGAATCTTATCGCCAAGCCCTGGCGTTTCGTTCGCCTTTAAAACAACTGTGTTATTAATCGTTCCATCTGGTAAAATACCAACCATTAATCGAATGAGCCCTGAAAAACCTTTGAGCGTAAAGGTGTCAATGGCAAGACCTACAATCTTATTTTGTTTTTTAGCAAGATAAACCGTTACAGCTTCCCCGTCGATATTAATATTGCGCACATCTTCAAGCGGATTGTTATCAAAAGCAGGAACAACCTCAGCAATAGCTTTTGTCTTTTTTTCGAGCGCAACTTTTGCGATTGGCCCTTTGGTTTGCTCATAGACAACGCCTAGCAGTGAAGATGAAATAAGCGCAATAATAAAAAGCGTTAAAACCATGTTAATAAAATTAGATTCTCTTTTAGTCATTTTTGACCTTTACAAAACCGTATTTTCTTGGTTTGCAGAATTTATCAATAAGCGGAACAAAAGCATTCATAATCAAAATCGCAAAAGAAACTCCCTCTGGATAAGCGCCAAACACGCGTATGACAACAGTAATAAGACCTATTAAGACGCCAAAGATAATCATGCCCTTTGGTGTCATTGGAGATGTGACCATGTCCGTCGCCATAAATATCGCCCCTAAGAAAACGCCTCCGGTTAAAATTTGGAACATCGGATCCATATATTTCTCAGGATTAAAGCCCCAAAGAATGCCAGAGAAAAGTGCCACACCACCAATCATAGCAACCGGAATATGCCAACTAATCACTTTTCGATAAAGCAAATAAATTCCTCCTAAAGCAAGCGCAAGCACAGAAACTTCTCCAATACATCCACCTAATTTTCCAAAAAATAAATCTGCATAACTTGGAAGCTTTGTTATTAATTCTGATGTTGCAATGTTGTTTTTTAACCCCTCTTTAACAATGGATAACGGAGTTGCCGACGTGACCGCATCGACAAGCTTGAAACGTGTCAGAATGGGCACTGGCCAACTCGTCATAGCAACAGGAAATGAAACAAATAAAAATACACGCCCAACCAATGCTGGATTAAAAGGATTGTTTCCGAGCCCACCGAAAGACATTTTAGCAATTGCGATTGCAACAAAACTACCGACAATAATCATCCACCAGGGCAAATTACTAGGAACATTAAAAGCTAATAAAAGACCTGTGACCATTGCAGATCCGTCATTAATTGTTGGCTTGACTTTAAGCATAAACTTTTGAATAAGATATTCAAATAAAACACACGAGAAAATAGCAATTAATGTTACACGTAACGCGCCAAAACCAAACATATACATAGAAACTATAAATGCCGGCATAAGAGCAATGAGAACATCGTACATAATGCGCGAAACAGAGTCTTTGCCGCAAGTATGTGGAGATAAAGAAACGATTAATTTTTTATTGCTCATTTCTAACTCTTCTCTCGTAATTTTTGATTAATAATTGATTTTCCAAGACGAATGTAATCCAGCAATGGTCTATCAGCTGGACATGTAAAACCACAGGTTCCACATTCGCAACAATTTAAAATCTGTTCTTGCTGTGCTTGATCATAAAAACCTTTTTCCACTAAATTCATAAGCAAATACGGCTCTAATCCTAACGGGCAATGCCACGCACATTTTGCACAACGGATACAGTTTAAAACTTCCCCTCTCATTGATTCATTTTCTGAAATCAATAAAATACCGGACGTTCCTTTTGTCACTGGAACATCAGGCGTATTAAGCGCTTTTCCCATCATAGGTCCGCCACTAACAATTTTACCCGTTTGATCTGGAAGCCCACCAGCTGCCTTAATCAAATTCGAAACAGGAATGCCAAGTCGAACAAGAAAATTTGATGGATTCTTAAGATTCTTTCCTGTAACCGTAACAACTCGTTCAACGAGCGGTTTGTTTTTTTGAACTGATTCATAAACAGCAAAAGCTGTTCCGACATTTTGAACAACAACGCCAACATCAATCGGAAGCCCACCAATTGGAACTTGACGATTAGTTAACGCTTCAATCAATTGTTTTTCTGCGCCCTGCGGATACTGAACTTTTAAAACCACAACAGAAATCCCACTATAATTTTTTGCCAAATTCGAAAGATGTTCAATAGCGTCAAGCTTGTTTGCTTCAATGCCAATTAAAGCTTTTGAAACGCCTAAGGCTTGCATAATAATCTGAGTGCCGATCAAGACCTCTTCACCTTTTTCTAACATTAATCGATGATCTGCTGTTAAAAAAGGCTCACACTCAACACCATTAATTAAAAGAATATCTGCGACCTTACCTTCAGGAGGCGATAGTTTAACATGAATTGGAAATGTCGCCCCACCCAGGCCAACAATACCATCTTTCTGAAGCTTAGAAATAATCTCTTCTTTTGAAAGCGTAATTTTCTTTTTAATATCTAAACTTGTATCAATCCCCTCAAGCCAATCATCACCATCAATTTTTATCGTAATGGCCAATCGCTTATATCCACTCGCATCCATAACCTTATCGATCTTTGAAACAACGCCAGAAACACTCGCATGAATATTTGTCGACACATATCCACCACTTTCAGCAATAACTTGCCCAACCTTAACAATATCATTAGCAACAACAATCGGCTTAGCCGGTGCACCTAAATGCTGAGAAACCGGAATCGAAACAATCTCTGGCATCTTTAAAAGTTCAATCGCCTTATCAGCAGAAATCTTATGACCCTCAGGGTGAATCCCGCCTTTTGGAAATGTTTTTAATTCTTTATATCCACTCATTAATTTGTTTCTTCCATTTTTATTTCAGCTGTTGGCTCAATCTTTGGTTTTTTAGGTGGAAAATTAATTTCATAAATAGCCTTTGTTGGGCATGCAGAAACACATTTTCGGCAAAGTTTACATTTTTTATAATCAATATATGCCAAATTTTCCCGCATTTCAATTGCTCCAAACGGACAAACCTCAACACATTTACCACAGCCAATACAAGCTGCAACACAATTTTTTCGAGCAATGCCACCTTTTTCTGTATTTGAACAACAAACAAAAATACGTCGATTTGCTTTTCCTTTCAAACGTAATTCAATAAGCAATCGTGGGCAAGCCTTAACACACGCGCCACATGAAACACATTTTTCCTCATCAACAACAGGAAGCCCTGTTTCTTCATCTATATAAATAGCATCAAATTTACAAGATTTAACACAATCGCCTAAACCTAAGCATCCAAAAGAACACCCTGTTTCACCTGAATATAAGTTATGAACGATTTTGCACGAGGTTGTTCCATCGTAAATATTTGTACGCGGTCTATTTTTATATGATCCGTTACATCGAACAACGGCAAGCATAGCTTCTTTTTCAACAACCTCAATGCCAAGAATTTTAGCAACATCGTTCATGCCTTTATTGCCACCCACAGGACAAAACAAATTGTCCAAATCTGTAGCCTTAACACAAGCTTCTGCAAAACTTCGACACCCTGGATATCCACAGCCACCGCAGTTAGCAGCAGGCAGCGCTTCGTTGACCTCGTCAATACGGGGGTCTTCAATAACTTTAAATTTCTTAGCCACAAAATAAAGAATTACACCCGCGAGAATGCCGAGAGAACTAAGAGATATAATGGTATAAAAAATTGTAAAATTCATGTATTTTTCCTAAGAATTTTAAATGTAAACGATTTCGCAATTTTGCTACGAAAGATATATAATCCAAAATAATAAAAAATTAAAATAGATACGGCAGAAATTCCAGATTTCAATTCGTTTCCTGTCAGACTAAAAAACGCCAGAAGGGCAGAAAATAAAATAACAAAAGGAACCAGATATCCTAAGAAAAGCGCACGAAAACCAATACTTTCTTCAAAATAAACAACGACGTCATCTCCCGGAGAAAAGCTTTCTGTTGCGTCGTTGACCTCGACAATCTTATATTCTGTATCAGAAACAGGACACGCTTTTTTGCCATGACAATGAGAACACGCAGAAACATTCTCAATAACGACTTTGACGTTATTCTCTTGAGCCTCGAGGACTTTTCCTTTATGCCAAATAAGTTCGGATGATTGTAACAAGAGAACCTGACCTATTAAAACGTTTTTGTTTCTTTTCATTCGGCTTTATTGTATACGCATACAATAAAGTCTCAAGATCCCACTATTAATTCCTGCCTATTTCTTTCGTATTTTTTTTCTTAGTTAAGTATGGCGAAATAACAATAAAACTGATTAAGACGAGCGTGACTAAAATCGTTATAATTGTATCGCTCACAATTTAAAACCTTTTTTACTTCTTTGACGAAATCATTTTCTTCGGGTTAACAACTCGATCAAATTCTTTTTCGCTTAAAACTTTAAGCTGAATAGCTGCGCTTTTAAGCGTAATATTTTCTTTATATGCTTTTTGAGCAACCTTAGCCGCTCTATCATAACCAATAACTGGATTAAGCGCCGTCACTAACATCAGAGAATTATTTAAATTTTCTTTAATTCTTTTTAAGTTTGGCTTAATGCCTGAAAGGCATTTTTCATTAAAACTTTTTGATGAATCAGACAAAATCTTAATTGACTGTAAAACATTAAATATAATAACTGGCTTAAAAACATTTAACTCAAAGTTTCCACTTGCTCCTGCAATTGAAACAGTTGTATCGTTGCCTATGATTTGAGAGCAAACCATGGTCATGGCTTCACATTGCGTTGGATTAACCTTGCCTGGCATAATCGAGCTTCCTGGCTCGTTTGCTGGCAAAACAAGCTCTCCGATTCCAGATCGCGGACCTGATGAAAGAAAGCGAATATCATTTGTAATTTTCATCAAAGAAACAGCAACACCTTTTAAAGCACTGCTCAAAGCAACCAGCGCATCGTGTGCCGCGATGGCTTCAAATTTATTTGGTGCTGATTGAAAAGAAATTTTAGTTAATTTTGAAATATTCTTTATTGCTAATTTTGAAAATTTTGGATGTGCGTTTAATCCTGTGCCGACCGCCGTAGCGCCTAACGCAAGTTCTTTTACGCCTGGCAAAGTTGCCTTAATTCGTTTAATGCCGTTTAGCAACTGCTGCGCATATCCAGAGAACTCTTGGCCTAAAGTCAAAGGTGTCGCATCCATCAAATGGGTACGTCCAATCTTAACAATCTTTGAAAATGATTTTGCTTTCCGAGCAAATTCTTTTTGAAGATTTTCAAGGGCCGGCAACAAACTTTGTGTTGTTGCAATGACCGCAGCAATATGCATGGCAGTTGGAAAGACATCGTTTGACGATTGACATTTATTGACATCATCATTCGGATGAATTGGTTTTTTAGTTCCAATCTTTCCTTTGGCAATCTGGATCGCTCGATTTGCGATAACTTCATTTGCGTTCATATTGGTTTGCGTACCACTTCCTGTTTGCCAAACCGAGAGCGGGAATTGATCCGCAAACTTTCCCTGGAGAATTTCATTGCACGCACGTACAATAAGCCCAGCCTTCTTTGCGGAAAGCACCTTTATCTCTTTGTTCGCCAACGCTGCAGACTTTTTAACAATAACGAGCGACCTAATAAAATCGATAGAAAAACGCTCATCGACAATATTAAAGTTCTTTAAAGAACGCACTGTTTGAGCACCGTACAATGCACTCAACGGAACTTTAACCGAACCCAGACTATCTTGTTCTATGCGAAATTTCGTCATAATAACTATTCTTTTTTATCAAGACCTTTTTTGAATGTCTCAAAAATATCTATTGGAATTGGAAATAATGTTGTTGTGTTATTTGTGTTTCCAATTTCAACTAATGTTTGCAAATATCGAAGCTGAAGCGCAATCGGATTATCTTTCATTCGATCTGCAGCTAGACAAAGCTTTTCAGCAGCCTGAAATTCACCATCAGAAGCAATAATCTTTGCCCTTTTCTCTCTTTCAGCCTCTGCTTGACGTGCCATAATACGTTTTAAATCTTCAGAGATATCAACATCTTTAACTTCAACATTTGAAACCTTGATGCCCCAAGGATCAGTTTGTTTATCTAAAATAGCTTGAAGTTTGCCGTTAATCATCTCCCTCTGAGAAAGAAGGTCATCGAGTTCCATTTCGCCAATAACACTACGAAGCGTGGTTTGCGCCATTTGCGAAGTCGCATATTGAAAGTTTTGAACTTCAACAATGGATTTAATCGCATCCATAACTTTAAAATAAACAACCGCATTGACTCTCACTGAAACATTGTCTTTTGTAATGATATCTTGAGATGGGACATCCAAAGCAACAAGGCGTAAACTTATAACGCGTGCTTGATCAAATGGCCAAAATACAAAAATTAAACCAGGACCTTTTGTGGTTTTCAAAACTCGTCCCAGTCTAAAAATAACAGCTCTTTCGTATTCATTAATGATCTTAATCCAGTTAAACAACAAAAACACTGCTGCACCTACAAAAATCCAATTATTCATCGCACCCCCCTTTTTTTTAATTTGTGAGAAAATCTGTTAATAGTCGTACGCCCGAGCCTGTTGCGCCAAAACCAAAATAACCGCGAGACGAACCTTCAACAAAAGATGTCCCTGCAATATCTAAATGTGCCCACTTAGCATCACCAATAAACTGACGCAAGAATTCCGCAGCCGAACAAGTTCCAGCTGCACCTTTCGGTAACCCTGTGCTTTTTAAATCTGCATACTGCGACTTAAGATGATCTTTTAGCTCTGCATAACTTGGAAGTTGCCAAGCACGATCATCAGTTTTTTTAGAAGAATTTAATATTTGGTTTGCTAACTTATCATCATTCGAAACAAGTCCTGTGTAATCATAGCCAAGAGCAACAACACAAGCTCCCGTTAATGTTGCTAAATCAATAACATATTCTGGCTTATAATTCTTCGAAATATATCCTAACGCATCAGCTAAAACAAGACGACCTTCAGCGTCAGTGTTTCCAATTTCAACTGTTTTTCCAGAGTAACTTTTAATAACATCACCTGGTTTATATGCGCCAGATCCAATAGCGTTTTCTGCCATTGCACAAACGAACAATAAATTCTTTTTTAACTTTAGAGAAATTGTGTTCTTAAGTATTCCAATAACAGCCGCTGCTCCGCCCATATCTGTACGCATCGTTTCCATATATCCCGATGGCTTTAAATTAAGTCCTCCCGTATCAAAAGTAATGCCTTTTCCCACAATAGCTATATATTTTTTTGATTTCGGGTCTCCCTGGTAACGAGCAATAATTAATTTTGGCGGATATTTGCTTCCTTGATTCACTGCTAAATGCAGATTAAGACCTTTCTTTTTTAATTCTTTTTCATTTAAAATTTCCAAAGAAACATTCTTTTTACCTTTAACTATAGATTTTATCGTCTGTTCAACAAAGACAGATGTAACCGTATCCGCATTATCGTTCACCAAGTCTCTTGCTAAATTAACCCCGTCACACACGTTTACAAGCTCTTGATATAATTTTTTAGGAGAAACGTCAATGTTGATTCTTTTCTTTCCTAGATTTGAAGTTTCTGAAATATATTTCTTCCATTGATATGATCCCAATAAAATACCTTCAACATAACCGCGCGCGCTTTCATCAGAACTATCATGAATAACGCAATGAATGCTTTTTGCTTTCTTAAAATGGACAGAAAGCATCGCTTGTCTTACAGCTATTCTTAAAATTGTTGATGTTAACTCCTTTTGTTTGCCAAGCCCAACAATCAAATAAAACCTTTTCTGTATAACAACGGGAAAAGTTTCATGCAAAGCGGCAGAAAACTTCTTTGTCTTTTGAAGTAACTTGATTTGCTTTTGAACATCTGAAGAAACTTTAATGGCTTGATTCTTTTTAAGCTGCTCTTCTGTTAAGAAAATGATTTGCTCAGATGCCGATGATATCTTTGAAAATGTAATCACATCAAACCTTTCTATTTACGCTTTCCCATTGGAACGTAATCACGCTTTATTTCACCAATATAAACTTGTCGTGGACGATTAATTCTTAAAACTTCAGAATTACGCATCTCCATCCATTGTGCGATCCATCCTGGCATACGAGCCATAGCAAACATAACAGGTGCCATATCCACAGGAATACCAATTGCATTATAAATAATACCACTATAAAAATCAACGTTCGGATATAATTTTCGGCTAACAAAGAAATCATCTTTAAGCGCAGCCTCTTCAAGCTTGATTGCAATCTCAAGAAGCGGATCATGAATGCCAAGGCGTTTCAGTAGAACATCCACACGTTTTTTAATAATGCGTGCACGTGGATCATAATTCTTATAAACACGATGTCCAAATCCCATAAGCCGAGTATTGCTATCACGATCTTTGACTTTTTTAATAAATTTTTTAACATCACCGCCGCTACGATGAATTTTCTCAAGCATTTCAGTCACTTTTTGATTTGCCCCGCCATGAAGAGGTCCCCAAAGAGCGCAAATGCCAGCAGAAACCGAAGCAAAAAGATTTGCCATGGAACTTCCTACCATGCGAACTGTTGACGTGCCGCAATTTTGCTCATGATCAGCATGCAAAATAAACAATGTTTGAAGCGCTTCAACGACATCATCTTCAATCACATATTCTGTATTTGAAGATGAAAACATCATATTTAAGAAATTAGGAATAAATTTTAAGTCTGCTCTTGGATAAATAAACGGCTCACCTATTTTCTTTTTATATGAAAAAGCCGCAATGGTTCTCACTTTTGAGATAAGCTCAACAGCAATAGTCCCCATTTCTCTTTGCTTTGGTTCGCTTGCCTCAAGCTCAGGATAATAGGCCGATAGCGAACATACCATCGCTGATAAAATGCCCATAGGATGACCCCAAGCCGGATACCCATTAAAAAAATTCTTCATATCCTCATGAATCATCGCATGTATTGTAAATTTTTTAGAAAATTCTTCAAATTGGTGTTTTTTAGGAAGTTTTCCATAAATTAAAAGATACGCAGTCTCTACAAATGTTGAATTCTCTGCCAATTGCCCAACAGGAATCCCTCGATATCGCAAGACACCCTTTTCCCCATCAATAAATGTAATTGCACTTTTGCAAGACCCGGTATTGGCATACCCATTATCAAGCGTTGTATATCCAGTTTTAAGCCTTAAGCTAGATATATCAATGGCCTTTTCCATTTCAGTTCCTACGACAATTGGAAAATCATATGCTTCTTTACCCAAAGTTAGCTTTGCCATCTTTGGATTTGACGACAAGCGTACTTTTGATGACTTTTTTAAAATTTTAGTTCTTTTCGGCATGTAAAGCTCCTTCGTATATATACTTATATTAATTTTTAAGAGATAATATTATAAGCAGAATTGCTTAAAATTGCAAGTGGCAAATTAAGATAGAATTGACTGAAAAATTACTTTTAAGTAGGATCGCCAAGCTTCTTTTTAATCTTATCAATCAGCTTTCCAGCATCAATTGGCTTAATGATATAATCGTTGCAACCTTGATAAAAGGCGTCTAGAAATGGTTTTTTGTGCGCTGTAACCATGATAATCGACACGCCTTCGCCTAAAGGAATATCCGCAGCCTCTTCACTTTGTCTAATTTTTCGAAGAAGCTCAAGGCCGTTGATCTCAGGCATCTCGATATCCAAAAGAATCAAATCGTATGGCTTATCTTGAAGAGAAGCATTATATTTATCGATAGCATCTTTTCCATCGGCTGCAACATCGCATGCAGCAGTATCACGTAGAATTTCTGCTACAAGCTCTCGACTTTCGTAATTATCATCGACGATCAGTATTTTCCACATTATAAATCTCCTTAGTTTATCTTTCCTTCATATGATTAAAAAATAGCTCAGATTCTTTTTTAAAAGCACTAAACAATTCTACAACTTTTTCTTGCGGCTCTCCTGCTTTAACCGCCACATGCATTGCGTCAGCGGTTTTGTAGACTTTACCTAGCCTCAAGTTTCCCGCCGTTCCCTTAACCTCATGCATAATGGCACGAACTTTATCAACATCATTCTGAGGAACAAGCACGTCTAATTGAGCAATCTTCTGCTCTAACGTTCCCGTAAAACTTTTTAAAAGCTTTTCTAAAATTTCAGCACGAACGTGAAGCTCTTCACAAACCTTATTGATATCATATTGAAATTCGTCCATACCGCTCTCCTATCTTTTCGGAACAACACCCATTGTCATATCAATAACTAAACTCTTTTTACGTTTAATGAAAAACGATAGCTCGTATTTTTCGCGCTCGTTATATGAAAAAGGAGCTCCAACAACAGCTCGATTACGATAGCTTGTAAAATGTGACATCTCAAGCTCAATATAGCCCATCTTAGAAATTTCGGTCTTAAACGCTCCCGCTATAATATTGCACAATGTCCCACAGCAATCGGCCAACGCCTCAAGATCTTCATCATCAGCCAGAGGATATTTTAATAATTTTAAAAGATCTGTGACATTTGTTTGCTCGATATAAATAACAATCCCGCCAATGGCTTTCTTTTTTTCCATATCATTAACGTTATTAAAATAATTAATATAAGAAATAAACGTCGGCTCATTAAATTTTTCCATGCCGTCGGCACGCATCATGCCGTTGTACTCAATAATATTACGCTTTTCAATAACAGGATCTTGCGAAAATTTAATCTCATTGCGTTCATAAAACATTTTGGCGACACTTTCTGAAAGTGCTTTAGAAAATTGTTCAAGATTAGGATTTGTTTTTCCTCCAAAAAACACAGCATTCCTTTCAGATTACAAAATATACGGCTTGATCGCCTCAACCAAAACCTCTGGCTCATACGGCTTAACAACGTATCCGGCCAAATTTGGATTAACTTGTCTCGCTTGTTTTTTATTTTCTTCCGATCCAGATGCGGTAACCATAACAATCGGAACTTTAGAAACAGCTGGAACCTTGACAACACCTTCCATGAACTCTAACCCTGTCATCTCCGGCATTTGCCAATCAAGCAAGATAATCGCAATCTCTTTATGATTGCGCCCTAAAACTTCAATCGCATGTTCTCCGCTTTTTGCTTGAAGAAATTCATTCTTAATGCCGGAACCCTTTAAAATTTCAATTAAAAGTTCACGCTCAAGCGTTGAGTCATCTACAACTAGAATTTTTTTATTGCTTTCGGCCATATGTAATAATTCTATCCTTAAAATCGTCCATGTTAAATGGTTTTGTTAAAAAATCGTTAAACCCTATTTCGGAACACTTTTCGTGATCCTCCTGGTCATCAGCCGCCGTCAACGCGACGATCGGCAAATCTTGGCTAAGTTCTTGTCGAATAATTTGCGCAGCAGCAAATCCGTTTAAAACGGGCATCCGAAGATCCATAAAGCAAACATCATATTTCGTCTTCTTAATCATCTCAATTGCTTCTTGTCCGTTTGAAGCGTATTCACCAACGCATCCAATCGACTCAAAATATGCTTTGATAAGCTCAATATTTGTCAAGCTGTCGTCGACAATCAAAACTTTAATACCTTTACAATCACCCTCAAGATGTGGATGAACTTGCTTTTCAATATCTTGTGGACTTAAAATTTTAAAAGTATCTTTTAAAACTGTTAGAAGCTCCTTGACAATAATCGGTCGAAGTAAAAAATCATTGAAGCATTCTTTGTACGCTTCACTCGAAATCACAAGATTCATATTCGCCGAAACAGCGACTAACTTCACGCCCTTGAGACTCTCTTCTTGCTTAATGCGACTTGCCAAAAGATACCCTTCTTCTTTATTTGTCAAAATATCGATAAACACAAGATCCGGCTTTTGACCTTGCTTTGCTTGATCCAAAATCTGACTTAAAACTTTTTTGGAATCGCCCTTTAAACATCCCAAGTTAAGAGACAATGCACGACACGTTTTCTCTAAAGTTTTATGAGGATCGCTATCTACAATTATAGTATTCTTTTTTGAAATTTCATCAAAATTAAAATTAATCTCAATTTCTTTTTTATCAACATTGATAATTGGAAACGCCATTGTAAAGATAAACTGACTCCCCTTTTCAAGTTCCGACTCAACCCATATTTTTCCACCCATCACCTCGACATAGCTTCTAGAAATTGTAAGCCCTAAACCTGTTCCACCATATTCACGCGTGATCGTTTTATCGCCTTGTGTAAATGGTTCAAAAATAAACTTTTGTCGACTTTCAGCAATGCCAACACCCGTATCAATGACAGAAAAACGCAGGCCAAGATTCTTGCCTGGCTCCAAAATAATTTCTTTCTCGGCATCAAATTCAACGATTAAACCAACCTCACCTTTTTCCGTAAATTTCGTGGCATTGCTTAAAAGATTAATTAAAATCTGACGTAACCTCGTAGGATCTCCTTTAAGCTTTACTGGAATTTCTTGCTTCAAATCAAAAAATAACGAAATCGGTTTTCCTTCAAGGCGTGTGCGCACAATTTGAAAAACATCCTCAATGAGATCCTTAAGGTCAAACGGAATAGTCTCAAGCTTTAGTTTTCCCCGTTCAACTTTTGCAAGATCCAATATATTATTAATAATCTCGAGCAATAACTCGCCGCTCGATCGAATCGATCGCAAAAATTCCGTTTGCTTATCTTCAAGAGAGCTCCTAATAAGAAGGTCAGAAAAACCCATAATCGCATTGATAAGCGTCCGCATTTCATGCGACATGCTCGCAAGCATATCGCTTTTTTCAGCTGCAGCCTTCTGTGCCTGCTGACTAAGCTTTATCGCAAGTTCACGTTCCTTAACCAACTCTTGCTGCTTTTTAAGAATATTAGCACGGCTATCCCCCTGCTTTGAAACAGGTAAACTAACCGAAGGAATTTTAATAGAACGCTTATCCTTAATGACTTTTGAAATCTCGTTTGAAACCGTTTGGTCTTTTAAAGCATTAACCTTATCGATAGTTGTAGAAATATCAAAATACTTACTTTTAAGTTTTCCCTGATTTGAAATTTGCTCATTGAGTAAATCTAAAAGGGTCCGAAGAGTATCAATACATTCTAATATTATCTCAGCAACTTCATTGTCAAATGACAATAAATCCTTTCGCAATAAATCAAATATCTCTTCTGATTTTGCTGACAAATATTGAATATCTTTTAGATTTAAGAATCCAGACAAACCCTTAATGGAATAGAACACCTTAAATCCTTTAGCAATAGACTCTGAATCTGTTGGAACAGCTTCAAGCGCAAGAACAGAATTCTTCGCATCCATCAAGAGATTCAATGCCTCGGCAGTAAATTCAAAGAGCATGTCAGCTTGCTCTTCAAGATTAATATTCGGAATTTCTGATTTAAATTTATTTTTCTCTATTAACATTATTCTTCACGTTCACATTGATAATCTTTTTCGATTGCTTCTCGATCATTCTTGATAATTTCAAGAAAAAACTCTACTAATTCTGGATCAAAATGCTTTCCGCTGGCATATCCAATCTCAGCAACAGCATCATCAATTGCCCATGCCTTTTTGTAGGGGCGTTTTGACAAAAGCGCATCAAAAACATCACAAATTGCAACAATGCGCCCTACGAGAGGAATTTCTTCTCCTTTTAATCCTACCGGGTACCCTGAACCATCCCATTTTTCATGATGCGTTAAGGCAATTGTCTCTCCCATTTTCATCAATTCTGAATCACTTCCAGTCAACAGTTGCGCAGCCAAAGTTGTGTGCGATTTCATGATCTCCCATTCGCTCGTATCCAATTTTCCGGGTTTCAAAAGAACGCTATCTGGAATTCCAATCTTTCCGATATCATGTAAAGGACTGGCATTAAGCAAAAGTTCACTTTGATGCGAATCAAGGCCAACGGCTTGCCCTAATTTTACACAAAGCTTGCTCATGCGAACAATGTGTGTCCCTGTATCTTCGTCTCGACATTCAGCCGCACGCGCCAAGCGTCGAATAATATCTAATCGTGTATCCGTAAGCTCTCTGGTTCGATCTTTGACCTTTTCTTCTAAAATTTTATTTTGATCGCGAACCTGATTGTTTAAAAATTGTGCCTCAATAATGTTTCGAATTCGCACCAAAACCTCAATGCCCTCATACGGTTTTGCAATAAAATCAGTGGCTCCTGCCTCAAGCGCCTTAAGACAAATATCTTGCCCTCTATCCGGTGACAATGCCAGCAAAGGCAATCTCTCTCCGTCGGCAATCTCTTTAAGCTGTTCAATAACAGAAAACCCATCAATTTTAGGCATATCCAAATCCAAAAGAATAAGATCAGGTTTTTTGTCCTTGTAAAATTCTATTCCCTCTTGAGGATCTGTTGTACTTTCAATATTAGCATATCCTGATTTACGCAAAATATCTTCTAGGAGCCCAATATGAAGCTTCTGATCATCAATAATAAGAATTTTCGCTTTAAAAATTTCTTCGTTCAGCATAATAAACCTTTTTATCTATTGTAATTCCAAACGTTAAGGAATCAAACACAAAAATGAAAAAAATTTAATGCAAATTCCAATTTTTAAGATCTGGTAAAATTTTATAATCTGTCAAATCACTTTGAATAGGGGTGATGCAAACATATCCTTTATTAAGAGCAACGATATCAACAGCATTATCTCGTTCAATCTTTGGAATTTCCCCCGACATCCAATAATATCTAAGATGACTCGGATCTTTCCTCGAAACAAACTTTGCTTTAATCGGAACCTTGCCTTGCCGCGTTAATTTAATACCTTTGATCTTACTCTTAGGTAAATTCGGCACATTAATATTTAAAAAAGTTCCTCTCGGCAAACCTTTTGCAAAAACATTCTTTGCCACCTTTGCCGCCACCTTGGCTGCATAAGAAAAATCAGGATCAGCAAATGTATTCAAAGACACTGCCATAGACGAAATGCCACAAAGTGCTCCCTCCCTCGCTGCTGCCACCGTTCCAGAATAAAAAACGCTACAGCCTTCGTTAGGACCTAAATTTATTCCTGAAATAATTAAATCTGGCTTTTTCTTTAAAACAACTTCTAAAGCAAATTTAACGCAATCGGCAGGAGTTCCAGTGATACCGTATCCCTTAATTCCTATATCCCCTGTGGTCTTCTTAACCCAAATAGGTCGTGACAAAGTAATGCCATGACCCACAGAGCTACGTTGAGAATCCGGAGCAACGACAACAACCGATGCAAACTTTTTAAGCTCCTTGTAAAGCGCTAAAATTCCTTCGGCACCAATACCATCATCGTTCGTTAACAATATTTTTATTTGTTTTTTCATAAATCGCCTTGCCTACTATAACACAGTCAAAAAATTCATTCTATGCCTTTTCTTGCTTAACAATATAATCCAAAATTTTAGAACTTCCTGATGGCATCGGATAAGAATGCATATTATTTAAACGATCCCATCGGTGCGTTTTATCTATTTTTGGCAACGGCTTAACTTTACAATCCCATACGTGCAGATTAACATCAAACTTTGTATACAAATGTTTTACATTCATCATTCGCCTTGCAGAAATAAGACTTACGCCAAGCTCTTCTTTTAGTTCACGGGAAAGTGCTTTTTTGGGAGTCTCGCCATCCTCAATCTTCCCACCAGGAAATTCCCATAAATCAGCTAAAAGACCTTTACTGCCTCTTTTTTGAATAAAAAAAGTATTCCTATTTCTTATAACGCCGACAACGGCATTAATCTTATGAACAATTCTTTTTTTTGATTCAGGAATAATTTCTTGCATGCCTTTTTGATAGGCACGACATATTTTTCTAAACGGACACATATTGCATCGCGCATTGTCCGTTCGACAAATTAATGCACCAAGTTCCATCAATCCCTGATTAAATAAATTCATATCTTTTTGAGGCATCATTTTTTCTAAAAATTCTAAAATTTCTTTATCATTAGACGTATCCGCATATCCCTCTAACGCCAATTGGCGCATAATAACTCGACGAACATTTGCATCAATAATCGGATAACGGACACCAAAAACAATGCTTAAAACAGCTCCAGTCGTATATGGGCCAAACCCTGGCAGCTTTAAAAGATCTTCGGCGTGGCAAGGGATCTTGCCCTGATGACTTTTCAAAATTATTTTTGCAGCTTTATGAATATTACGCGCTCTTTGATAATATCCAAGACCTTGCCATTGCTTTAATATCTTTTGAAGAGGTGCGCTTGCAACTGATCGCATCGTTGGAAATTTTTTAACCCATTCCTTATAATAGGGAACAACCGCACTGACCGTTGTTTGCTGAAGCATGATCTCGGAAATCCAAATTTTATAAGAATCACTTGTCTTGCGCCAAGGAAGGTCTCTTCTATTTTTTCGATACCAAGAAATAAGACTTTTGGAAAAACTTTTTATATTTTTCATAGGAATTAAAGAAAAGCCTTCAACGGATATCGAGATTCTGAAATACAAATTTGATCACCAAAACCAAACGTAACATGACAATGCGCGCCATCAAAATAGATCACACCATCATACATAGAAGATCGAAGCAAAACAGGCTTCGATAAATCAAGCAATCCGCCTTTAAGCAAGTACTTATGATTTTTGAAAAAATATAACTCTCTCGGCTGATACAGGAATTTATT
The DNA here is from genome assembly GCA_030765785.1 of Candidatus Aceula lacicola. Taxonomy (GTDB): domain Bacteria; phylum Omnitrophota; class Gorgyraeia; order Zapsychrales; family Aceulaceae; genus Aceula; species Aceula lacicola. The sequence goes on from JAVCCC010000004.1 coordinate 72,894, forward strand.
ACTTAATAGTTTTAAAGTGCGTCCACCCGCCGATCGCATAGCTCCTGTTGACCCAGCAGAAGTAGAAAACCAAACTCCAGAGCTGCGCTGGTATTCTTTGATTCCATTTGCATTGAGATTGTATCGGCTCATAGCCGAAGGATTTTGATCACAGACCAAAACATCATTAGCCACTTGCCATGTTGTTTTATGTTTTCTTGATGTCACCGAAAGTCGACTTATTGATGTCAATCTTTTTTGCCCTGAAATAATTTGACGAAAAATAGTTTTAAAATTTTGTTTCGTAGCGCCACAAAAACGTCCGACGCTTCTATCCGGATCCGAATTAACACCTAAGATCATTTCCTTTTTTAATTCCCGCGCGGCTTGTAAAAAAGTACCATCACCTCCAACGGTAATAACAAAATCATGCTTGTGATAATTAATGTTAGCCTGACGGCATATTGTTTTGTATTGAATGTCCATCGATCTTAAAACACCTTCGACCTCTTCTAACGCCTTGTAGTGTTCGTTATGCATCGAGCGAAATCGAGCGGTTTCAGCCCTTGAAAGCAAGCCTTCCTTCTGCTTTTTTGTTTTCTTCAAGAAATAAAATTCAAAAAATGTTTTTTTATGAATGATTAATACACTTTTAATTTTTAAGTTCATATTGTTCCTTTCTAACGAAACGAATAGAATCAGAAAGTTCGTTAAATGATGAAAAGATATAGTCTGCTTCCTTTAAATATTTACGCGGCAATGATGTCTCAAGCGCCAAACATTTTAAGCTTGCACCTTTTGCCGACTCAATCCCCAATGGTGCATTTTCAATAACGACAGAATCTTTAGAATTTATTTTAAGTGCCTTCAAAACTTTTTTGTATGGCTCTGGGTGCGGCTTTCCCTTTGCAACATCGCTTCCTGTAATAATTACGGAAAATAACTCTTTTAACTCTCTAGGTAAAATTCTATCAAGCTCGTGTCTTGCCGTTCCTGTCGCAAGTGCCAGAATAAAATTCTCTTTATGCATTTTTTTTACAAATCTACGGGCCCCTTTAATAAACTTAGGCTTAAAAAGTCTCTTGAAGAGCTCTTCCTTCTCAACCAAGATCTTTTTAGCCTTTTTAATACTAATTGTTTTTCCGTGGACATTAAAAATCTCCCTGACGCTACTAATGCCGGTCTGCCCTTCTCTCTGATAAACATCCAGATAGCTCATTGAAACACCTTCGCGTTTAAAAATCTTTTTCCATGCTTGATAATGATACGGCATTGTGTCTGTGATAACGCCATCCATATCAAAAATAATCAATTTTATTTTTAATATTTTCCTTTTTTCCATGCCTGTTAGTATATATACTAATTATAATTAATCAAGTTGAAACCTCCCGAAAATATGGTACACTTTTAATAGAGGTATTTATTATGAAACGTTATTATTTATTAGTTATTTTTATTCTTAGTCTTATATGTTTGCCTTCTTCTGCGCTTGCCAGCGGTATAGCAATAACAGGATTTGGCCCTTCCAAGCTTGACACAACCAACAAAACGGTAGAATTTAAAGCAACAATGCTCTGGCAGAACTCCTGGCGCAATGACACCAGTTATGATGCCCTTTGGTGTTTTCTAAAAGTTCAAGGCGATGACGGTACTGAGAGAACATTAAAAATGGCACACAGCGGAATCAATCCTCCAGGGTTTGGACCCGCGCTTGACGCAGAGATGGTTCTAGATTTTGATGTCATTGTTCCAGAAGACAAGGTAGGATTTTTCGTTATCCCTGGATCTTCTGGCGTTATCGACGACGGAACATCGAATGTCACAAACTTAGCATTTCTCTGGGATTATTCTTCAGATGCCATAGCCTACGAAAAAATTGAAGCCGTTTCAGAAAACTTAGTATTTAAGCTGTACGCCATTGAGATGACCTATGTCCCAGAAGGGGCTTTTACTTTTGGTGGAGGATATGGATCTGGAACGCAAAGGCCTGCTCAAGCGTATTTTAAAAGCTATAGATCCTCTGCCACCATTAATACTCTTTCTTACGCAGGTGGCTGCCAGGTTACAAACGGAGACTCTTTTGTTATCGGAGACCCTCTGGCAGAAATTACAACTCTGAGTTACTGCACAAGCAATACCAATCCTAGTACCCAAGATTACTACACTCTTGGTGCCAGCTATCCAAAAGGATACAAAGCCTTTTATCTGATGAAATACGAAATCTCCCAAGGCCAATATCGAGACTTCCTAAACTCTATCGGCAGCGTTGGAACAGTTCATTGCGGTGCTGGTGCGACAACTGGAGCATATTGCTATTCGGCCCTTACTACGACTGCCGTATCGAGACAATATCTTAAACATTCATCTGCAGGCACATGGGGTTGTGATGCAGATAGCGATGGAATTCTTAATGAATCCAATGATGGAGAATGGGTTGCCATGAACAACCTAGCTTGGAGAGACTTAGCAGCATATCTTGACTGGGCTGGTCTTCGACCTACGACTGAAATGGAATTCGAAAAAGCAGCCCGAGGAACCCATGTTTTCCCCGTGACTAGCTATACCGATTTCGCATGGGGAAATTCAACTTCAATGCTCCCCTTTACTTCCGTTTTGAGCTCTGGCACGGCAAACGAAAAAGGCAACCAAGGAAACGCAGTCTTTAGTAAATCCTATCCTCTTCGAAGTGGCTCATTCCTAGGTGGATCAAGAGAAGAGTCTGGAGCTGGCATGTATGGCAATTACGATTTATCAGGAAATGTTGCAGAAATGGTTGTTACTGCAAAAAATCCTTCAGCATTTTTTAGTGGTACTAATTTTGCAGGTTCCCATGGAGACGGCGTGCTCTCTAGCGGGAATGCTACGAATACGGATTGGCCAGGCTACGGTCCTAAAACCGGCGAAGTCACCTCCGCCAGTAGCGACAGAACAGGATTCCGTGGCGGGAGTTACCTCGAAAACTATAATTATTTGTGTGTATCTGATCGATCGCAGATATATTCCAGCACTAGTCTCCGATTGAGCACGCATGGCGGGCGAGGAGCTCGAAGCGCACCTGTTTTTGCTAACACTGGCAAATTTTAAGCTTCCGACCGCATACGCAATGGCTAAAGAATTTTCCTAACCAATAAAAATCCTAAAACTAAAAGCACAGCAAACACAATTGTTAACCAATTAAAATATTTTTCAATATATTTCTCTGCCGTCTCTCCGAAAAAGAAAAACAGCGTTGCTACCAAGAAAAATCGCATAGAGCGGCCCACTGAAGATGCAACAAAAAATCCTAAAAGACTAATTGAGCAAACACCGGCCGTAATCGTAAATACCTTATAAGGAATGGGTGTAAACGCAGCGGTAAAAACAATCCAAAAAGAATGCAATGCATACTTTGCTTGAACGGCATCAAAAACACTTTGACTAAAAATATGCGGAATAAAAAATCCTTGAACCTTTGCCCATAAAAAATATCCTATGGTATATCCGACAATCCCACCTAAAACAGAACCTACAGAACACACAAGCGCATAAAAAAATGATTTCTTCGGCTTTCCTAGTCCCATGGCAATCAAAAGCGTATCCGGCGGGATAATAAAAAAGCTAGATTCTGCAACGGCTAAAATGAAAAGGGCAAAAACAGCATACGGTGTTTTTGCCCAATGAATAACCCAAAGATAAAGTTTTTTTAATAAATTTGACACGACGGATCCCTTCTATTTTAAAAGATTTCGGACATGATAGGCCAAAATACCAAAGGCCACAGAAACATTCAAAGAATTCTTTATGCCTGACATTTCAATTTCTACCGCCTTATCGCAAAGACTGATAATATCATCTGAAACGCCAGATACTTCATTGCCTAAAACAATACACATCGGTCCACTCAATTTAATCTGCTCAAAAGAAATACTTTTGTCTGTTTGCTCAAGAAAAAGAATCTCATAACCTTTTTTCCTTAAATCCTTAATGACATCGGCCGCATTTTCTCGATACTCCCAAGAAACAACTTCCTCTGCTCCCAACGCAGTCTTTGAAATCATATTGCTTGGAGGCGTTTCTGTACTCTTCGGGCACCCTGTACCCTTCGGGCACCCCGTAATACCACAAAGCCATAATTTCTCAAACCCTGCGCCATCAGCCGTTCGAAAAATAGACCCAACATTATAAAGCGAACGAATATTGTTTAAAATAACGCACGCTCGAATGCGAGGCTTTTTAAGTTTTTCTTTTTGTCTTTCGACAATTTGCTGATGTGTGAGTTTTTCCATTTTTCTCTAAAAGCTGCACTCTTTTTAATTTTGGCCAATGCTCTTTATCTAAAATATATCCAACACAATTATGCGCGCCACATCGACATTCATGCTCATGATAATCCTCAAATCCATATCCATAATTGTAAGAAAGCTCTTTTTCTTTTTTAATATCTTTTAAGGCCACAATCCAAATGTGCCCATGAATCAAATGCGCTTCAGAATTAGGATGACAACTGTGATTAATATATTTTGCAGTATTATAGGAAACGTTACCGTCTAAGTCATGTCGCTTATTAAGCTCAAAAATATAGACAGAACCACGCTCCTTATTTTTTCTTGAGTGATGCAAGCAATCCGCACCTCTCCTATCAGATTCACATTTTGTAATTTTTTCGCCAACGTATTCAATAATCTTCGCACCCTTTGGAATATCTTTTTTTGCAAAAATGCCAAAATTATGAATACTTGATTTCTTCTTTAAAACATAAAGGCTTGTTGTTGCTCTCATAAGATGCCTAAATTCCTAATAAGTATTTTTTCCGACTTCAATCAAAGGCTGACTTTGACTCTGTCGAAAACGATTGGCATCACGCAAAGAAAACGCACAACCACAATATTCTTGTTTATAAAATTTCTCCTGTTTTGCTAATTCATACATTCTTTGTGATCCGCCATCTTTTCTCCAATTATAATCCCAATAAAAAATATTTGGATACTTCATAGATGCGCGCATACCTGATGATATAACCTGGTCGAGATCTTTCCATCTTGAAACACCGAGAGTCGTCGTAAATACCTTAAAATTATTTTGATCCGCGTATGAAACTGTTTTTTCAAGTCGAATATCAAAACATCTTTCGCATCGCTTGCCTCGCTCAGGCTCTTGTGAAAACTCCTCAACAGACTTTAGCCAACGAAACGCATCATAATCGGCATCCAAGAAATCAATATTTTTCTTTTGTGCATAATTAACAATCTCTTCTTTTCTCCTTAAATATTCCCCTTTAGGCTGAATATTTGGATTATAAAAAAATACTGTTGGCTTAATATCCGATAAATGCATCAATTCAATAATTGCTCCTGCGCATGGCGCACAGCAACAATGCAAAAGCACTCTCTTCTCATTTTGTGGAGCAATGAGTTTTTTCACGTCGACTAAACCTCTCGTTTTAGATTAGTGCCGCATTTCCTGATAACAATAAAGCAGCATGCGGCATTATATATTGTAATCATTGATATTTTAATGAAAAAAATAATTCAAATATCAATGAAACAATATATTAATGTTCGCCCTGAAGATTATTATGACTTGCAATCGCGCGCCACACACCATTTTCTTTTTTCCATGTCATAGTGTAACGACGAATAGAACTATTACCAGCACTCACGTCATTCTTTGTGATTGTAAACAAATAATATTGCACAATCGCAATATCACCATGAATCACAATATGCTGAGGCTTAAGGGCATGAATTAAAAACTTCGTGCTTTTAGACCAAAATCCAACCCAGTGAGAAAGCCAGCCCTGATCGACAGGATATGGGCTTTCATGACCAAAACCAACAAAATCTGGATGAATGTAGCCTTTAAACTGATCTATCTTTCCATTAACAAGACAATCCCAATGGTCCTCAATGACCTTCCAAATTTCTTTTTGATCTTGCGTCCACTCTTTAGACAACGAAATATAAGTTTCCATTTTCCCTCCAGTTAACGTTAGCAATGGCCCTATTGTATCATAAGAGCTAAAAAACATAAAATATTTTATCCTGCCTTACGCTGATTCATCAAAACTTAAAATATGATGAATCTCCTCTGCTCTAGAGCATTCCAAAAGTTTTTTGCGATTTTGAGGTTTTGATAAAAATCGAGAAACCTGGCTTAAAAGCATCAGCTGCACACCATCATCGTCGCTATTTGTAAGCTCTAAGAACAAAAGCTGAACCCCAACATCATCAGGGCTTTTAAAATCAACTGGGTTTTTCAATCTAAAAAAACACAGCATTGGATTTGCAAAATCTTTAATCCGCGCATGAGGAAGAGCAACGCCTTCTCCAATCGCAGTTGTCAAAAGAGCCTCTCTTTCAAGAATTGATTCTTTGATTTCTTTCGGCGAACTAATCAATTTTCGATCGTGCATCAATTTCACCATACTATTAATAACAGCCATCTTACTTTCTCCATCAATATCAAGAAAAACATGATCCTTATCAAAAAAGTTTGCCAAAGGTCTTCGAACAGATTGAATCGCCAATTTTAAAACAGGACCTATAGAAAGTGATGTTAAAATACAGACCATAACAATAAGCGAAAATGTTTCTTCTGGAAACGCGCCGAGCTCTCGACCAATTAAAGCAACGATGATTCCCATGGTCCCTTGAGTCATCAGTCCACAAGCAACAGCCATAGAATTTCGTTTTCCAATGCCACTTAAAATACCACCAGCAAACGCTCCTAAAATTTTCCAAAGACACGAAAGAATAAAGAATATAAGAATTAATCCCCAATTTGTTTGAGAAGTAAAATTTAATTCCATTCCAACTAAAACAAAAAAGATTGGCGCAAAAACACCAAGAATAATATCCTGAATTGTTTGACGCATATGAGGATCAATCTTTTCAGACTCACCGGCCATAATTCCAGCAACAAAAGCACCAAAAACAACATGAAGCTCAAGAATATGAGCAATTGCTCCATTGATAAGTGTTAATGAAAATAAAAATGCTAAGATTGCTGCCGCATCATCTGTTCGAGGCTGAATCCAATTTAAAATTTTATCAACAATAACTCGCCCTGCAGTTAAAGTCAGCCCTAAATAAAGCACTATTGTTATAAGTGGTTTTAAAACACCAATAATTGTGATCGTACCAGTTCCGATCAAAGAAACAATAGTACCTAAGATAGCCCATCCCCAAATATCACTTAAAACACCAGAAGTTAAAATATTTAATCCAACGGCTGAACGCAAAATTTTAAAATCTAAAAGGATCTTTGCAATAATTGGAATCGAAACAACTGAAAGCGCGGTTGCCATTAAAAGCCGACCAACGCCAGGATGCATTGTACTAGAAAAAAAGGTATCAGGTAAAAGGGCTGTTGCACTATAAAGGCCTACAAACGGCACAGAAATCGCCAGTATTGATGGCAATATACTTTTATGTCCTTGTTGAACGTAAGCCTTCAAGTCAATTTCAAGACCCGTGATAAGTAACAGAAATAAAATGCAGAGCCAGGATATCCCTTGAAGCAAATACGGACCAGGCCCGGTTGATGGAAAAAGAGCTTCCCTCCACGCAGGAAGGAATCTTCCAAAAACAGCTGATCCTAAAAAAATACCTGCGACCATCTCGCCAACAATAATCGGCTGGCCTAACCGCTTTGCAGCTTCGCCCATTAATCGCGCAACAAAAATAATAACGCCTAACTCAGCGACAAACAAAAATATATTATGTTCGTTCAATATCGGCATATTTATTGACTTAACTTTTTAGCAACGCGAACAGCCTCTACTCCATCTTGAGAATATTCTGCTCCAAGGCTTTGCGCATATAATCTCGTAATAACGGCTCCCCCAACCATAAATCGACACTTAAGTTTTTGTTTTCTTGCTTCCCCAATAACATCTTTCATATTAACCATAGTCGTTGTCATTAACGCAGAAAGCCCGACAACAGGGCTCTTATGCTTCTTGATTTCGCTTACAATTCGGTCGTTAGAAACATCTTTTCCCAAATCAATCACATCAAATCCATGATTTTTAAGCATAAGAGAAACAATATTTTTTCCAATATCATGGATATCCCCTTTAACAGTCGCCAAAATAACAACATTCTTTTTGACAGTCTTAATATTTTTTTCTTTAAGCCTTGGCTCTAAAAACTCAAACGCAACTTTCATTGCTTCGGCACTTGCTATTAATTGTGGCAAAAAATATTGTTTTTTATCAAAGAAATCTCCAACTTGATTAATCGCTGGAATCATAATTTTATGCACAACATCCTGCTCTGTCGCGCCAGTTTTGCATAAACTGGAAACCAAATCCTTAATCTCTTCGCGATTACCGTCTAGCACAGCCCTGTAAACTTTTTTCTCAAGAGTCATGCTTTTTTCAGCCCTTTTAGGCAACGCAGTCTTTTTTGAATAATATGAAATGAAATTGATCGCGTCTTTATCTTTGCCTAGAATAAGTTTTTCCGCTCGCTTCGAAAATTGACGCTTCAGTCTCATTGGATTTGCTATAACGAAAGACAGTCCGTTTTTCTCTAACATCGAAAGAAATGTCGAATTAATAATTGATCGACAAGGCATCCCAAAGGAAACGTTGGAAAGCCCAGCGATGGTATTAACCTTTAAAACATTCGTACACCATCGAACAGTCTTTATTGTTTCAACACCTGCAGTAGCCATAGAAGAAACAGCCATCACCAATCCATCGACAACAAAGTCTTCTTTCGTAAAACCATACTTCTTTGCCTTATTAAAAATATTCTGAATAACAATTTTTCGTTCTTTAAAAGTCTTTGGCACTGACTTTGCAACAGGAAGCAAAATAAACATCGCTCCATATTTTGCCGCAATAGGCAAAAGTTTTTCTAATTTCTCTTTTTCTCCAGAAATAGAATTTATTAACGCACGTCCGGGGTAAATTCGAAGCGCCTTTTCAACGGCTTCTACCTTAGACGAATCAACAACCAAAGGACTCGATGCACTTATGCTTAACATATTAAAAACTTCTCTGATCATTTTTTCTTCAGCAACGCCAGGAGCGCCAACGTTAATATCTAAAAGATCAACTTTAGCCACTTCTTGTTCACGAGCTAATTGACGAATCAACGATGTTTTTCCATTGCGCAACTCTGCTTGCAATATTTTTCTTCCTGTAGGGTTAATGCATTCCCCAACAATAAAGGATTTTGATTGCTTTTTAAAAATAAGATGTTTTCGTGCAGAACTAACAGCACTTAAAGATTTTAAAATTGGTCTCTTGGCTTTACAAATTCTCGCATTCTTCTTAAGCACTTGAATATGACTTGGTGTTGTGCCACAGCATCCACCAACAAGAGAAGCTCCTGCTAAAATAAGTTTCTTCCCTTCCCTCGCAAAAGCGACCGGAGTCATATCGAAAATTGTTTTTCCATTCTTTAATTTTGGCATACCAGCATTCGGCTTTGCAATCAAAGGCACCTTCGCATATTTGTACATAGAACGAATAAACGGAATCATTTCCGTTGGACCCGCCGAACAATTGCATCCAACGGCATCAGCTCCCAAGCTCTGCAAAGTAATCAACGCTGTCACAGGATCTGTTCCGTTAAGAGTGCGTCCATCTTTTTCAAATGTCATTGTGACAAAAACGGGTTTATCCGTAAGTTCTCGCGCTGCAATCAATGCTGCGCGAGCCTCTTGAATATCAATCATTGTTTCAATGGCAATGAAATCAACACCACCTTCTAAGAGCCCTGCAATCTGCTCTTTGAAAACTTTAACAGCATCTTCGAATAAAAGTGGTCCAAATGGTTCAATAAATTTTCCAGTTGGGCCAACATCACCACCAACAAAACCACGTCGCCCTACCGCTTTCTTTGCAACTCGAACAAGATCTCGATTCATCGCACGAACATTTTTAATCCCATATTCTTCCAACTTATATCGATTCGCACCAAAGGTACAGCTATAAATTAAGTTTGATCCTGATTTAATGTATTCTTGATGCACAGCAGAAATAATAACTTGATTATCCAAACACCATTTTTCTGGGCATACGCCTTGTGGCATGCCTTTTTTCTGAAGCTCTGTCCCTGTGGCCCCATCCAAGAAAATAATTTTCTTTCCGATCATATTCTTTAATATTTTCATGATTCCGCTTGTGCCCTTATTCCTGAGATAGCCGTAACCGATTTCTCAGGTACCATTAAAAATTCTTTTGTTAAAATAACGCCGATCTTTTTCATTTCTAAAACATCGCAAATGGCTCTTTGATTTTCAAGCGCAAAATCCCCATAGCCAGCGGAAAACCGACGCTGATTAAGGCAAAGGCCTAAGCGAATGAGTTCACGTTTAAAGAAATTCATCATCCAGGTTAATGCTGTATCCACAATCTCACTAGCGGCCGCATCATAGACAACGCTGCGAGCCAAATCATTGTTTTGTGAAAAAGAATTAATTTTATTCATAATTTCTTGCCCTGCCGTCGCCCCCATAATTAAAACTTCACTCGAACCAGATAAAAAAGTCACAAGATCTCTACTCGTAAAACTCATGCCGTTTTCGAGGCTGGTGCGTCCTTCCTCGATATTCTTAGCTGGCACACGCAATGCACACCCTTTTAAATGAATATATTCAAAAGCCTCTTCAATATAAAGATCTGTTTTTTGAATATGATCTTTTTTTAAGACTGCTGATTCCCGAACGTAGCCTAACCGACGATAAATATCGCTTTTTGGAGGCATGATAGAAATTGAATCAAAAATTTGAACAGCCATAATGCTATGCTAAATCCATTTATGTTTTTTTAATATTAAAACTTTTTATCCCATCTTAGAACGAACTAAAAGAAAATACACCAAAAGAATAGCCGCCATAAAATACATAAGCCAACTAACTTCTCTAGCCTTTTTACTAAACATCTTTATGATCGGATAACTAATAAAACCAAGCGCCAAACCATCCGCAATAGAATAACAAAACGGAATTCCAGCCATAATTAAAAAAGACGGAATACTTTCTGAATAATCATCCCAATTTATTTTCTTAACATTTTGAATCATCATAGATCCTACAATAATAAGAGCAGGCGCTGTGATGGGGGGATATTTACCAATCATCCCAATCAAAGGCCCAAAACACAATGCAATCAAAAACAAAGATCCTGTTGCCAAATTTGTTAATCCTGTTCGCCCACCAGCTGCAACCCCAGCTGCGCTCTCGACATAAGCCGTTACCGTACTTGTGCCTAGGCATGCGCCTCCAACAGTAGCGGTTGCATCCACCACCAAAACACGACTCGCCCTTGGCAGCTTATCATCCTTAACAAAGCCCGCTGTCTCTGCAACGCCCAATAACGTTCCAACAGTATCAAACATATCCATAAACAAAAATACGATAATAAACGGCAAGCACGTTAAACTAAAAGCAGCTTTTAAATCCATAGCAAACGCCGCCTGAGCATGAACTTCAGGAAACCCGATAAAACCACTAAATGTAATTTGTCCCAACAAAAGCGCGAGCACCGTAGAGGCAAGAATGCCCCACAAGATCGAACCCTTAATTTTCCGTACCTGCAAAATACTTGCCACGATTAACCCAAGAGCAAAAACAGCAATATCTGGTGAAACAAAATGCGTATTTAATTCAACCATGGTTCCAGGATTAGCAACAATTACTTTTCCGTGCTGAAACCCAATAAACGTAATAAAAAGTCCAATTCCAACGGCAATCCCACTTCGCATACTCGGACTAATGGAATTAATAATCATCTCTCGAACACGCAATAATGATAAAATTAAAAAAACGACACCCGCTATAAAAACAATGCCAAGAGCAACCTGCCATGCATTTGCAAATCCTAATCCAGTCAAAGCCATAATGACGGACACAAAAAAGAAATTCTCTCCCATACCTGGAGCTAGGGCAATCGGATAATTGGCAAACAGGCCCATGAAAATTGTCGCAAAGGCTGAGATAACACACGTTGCAAGCAACACAGCCCCAAAATCCAATCCCGTAGGATTTCCAGCAAAATCTTTTGAAAGAATAGCCGGCTGCAAAAAAATAATATATGCCATTGTCAAAAAAGTCGTTAGCCCTGCCAAAAGCTCCTGACGAATGGTTGTTTTATTTTCCGATAAACTAAAAAAACGATCTAACATGAATTCTTCTTATCCTAATTTAAGCGCCCAAATACCGCAGATGATCAAAGCAACGCCAAACGCTTTTAAAAGTGAAAATGTCTCCCCTAAAAAAAGGACTGCCAGCAAAAACGCAATCAAAGGATAACTTGCCGATATCGGAACGACTTTAGAAACTTCACCAATTTTAAGTCCATGATAAAAAACAAGCTGAGCAACAAAGCTTGCTAAAAATCCTCCAAGAATTAAAAACAATGCGGATCGCATATTCACTGCGCGAATTTCATCCAGGTTTAATATAAAAAAACCAAAAATAAGCAATCCCAAAATAACGCCAAGCGAACGATAAAAAAGCCCAACAAAAGGATTCGTATCCGAAAGCCCAATCTTTTCAAGGATCGGAACAACGCCCCAAATACACGCAGTCAACAAAGCCCACCAGAAGGCAGTCATTTGATATCTCCTTTTTAATATGAAGCTTGCTTACGCAAAGAAAATCTACATTGTTTTGATTGCAGCGATAACTGCATTATTATTCTCGGAAATCAGAACCATCTGACTCTTTTTCCCTTTTTGCTCAACACTTCCATAAAGAAGAGTTAAATCAATTTTACATTCAGAAATTCTTTTTGTGACTGACAACAAAGCCCCTGGATTATTATCAAGCGTAAATAAAACAATCTCCTCTTCTCTAACATTATATTTCTTTTCTTTTAAAATCTTCATGGCACGTTTATGATTATTGCAAACAAACATAATCAATCCGTTGTTATCTACGGCATAGGCACACATCGCCAAAAGATTAATTCCGGAAGAAGAAATAACACTACTCACTTCTGCCAAAGTGCCAACATCGTTGTTCACCTTAATTAATAATTGTTTCCCAATCTCAACGTCGATCATAGCGCCCTCCTTTACTCAGCCAAATTCTTTAAAATTGCTGTGTTGACAACAAAACAAGCGTACAGGCATCTATCACATCAATACCTTTTTCTTGCGCCTTACGAAAAAGGTCTGGATTTTCAGCGCCGGGATTAAAAATAATACGTCTTGGAAAAACATCAATCACATCATCTAGCATCATACTTGAAGTATTCTGAGCAACATAAAATGTTATCGTATCAATCTTCTCGGGGATATCTTTCAACAACTTAAAAACTTTCACTCCATCAATTTCCTCGAGCCTAGGATGAATTGGAAAAACAACATGGCCTTTTTCTTTCAAAAGCTTTAACGCTTTATTTGAATATCGATTCAGCTTATTTGATGCACCCACAATGGCAACGTTCATTATTAAATGACTTTCTTTGTAATAGATTCTTCTGTGAACTTACAAATCTGATTCATCATATACACTGCCTCAACAGGATACTTTCCAGCAGCGGTTTCTTCAGATAGCATCGTATAATTTGTTCCATCAATAATCGCATTGGCCACATCCGTTGTCTCTGCACGCGTTGGTCGAATATGCTCAGTCATGCTTTCAAGCATTTGCGTAGCAGTTATAACAAATTTTCTTCTTGCGCGACATTTCTTTATGATGATTTTTTGTAAAATTGGAATTTCATAGATAGGAAGACATACACCCATGTCTCCTCGCGCGACCATAATGCCATCCGATGCTTCAATGATTTCATCAATATTCTTAATACCGTCTCTGTTTTCAATTTTTGCAATCAATAAACATTTTCTTCGATGATGATTAATGATTTCTCGAACATTTAAAATATCCTCTTTATTACGAACAAAAGACTGCGCAACAAAATCAACGTTATGCTTTAAACCAAATTCAAGATCAAAAACATCTTTTTCGGTCATCCCTTTAAACTTCAAATTAACACCAGGGATATTGATCCCTTTATTTTCTTTAATCACGCCCGGAATAATCGTCTTTGCGGTTAACACCTTTTTTGTACATTTCTTTATCAATAGAACAATATTTCCATCTTCAATGTACATATAGCTTTCTGGCTTTATGTCTTTTAAAGAACCTTCATAATCAAATGGAATTGCTGGTTTAGAGCAATACGATTCATCGTTTGTCAGATAAACTGTCTGATTCTTCTTTAAAGGCACACACCCTGAGGAAAAATTCTTCAGATTTCCAATACGAATTCGAAAACCTTCTAGATCTTGCAAAATCTTAATATGTCTTTTATATTTTGCATTAAGAAATCGAATCAATTTAATTTTCTTAAAATGATCCTTGTGCGTTCCATGCGAAAAATTAAGACGTGCCACGTCCATACCAGCGCGAATCATTTTACGTAAAACAGTTTCACTCTCACTCGATGGTCCGAGAGTACAAATAATTTGCGTTTTAACTCTTTTCATCTTTACTCTTTCTCATTAAACTTTTAAGTTTTTTCTGATACCGATTAAAACATTGTTCCATCACTTGATCAGCTGAAACTTTGTTCTCCAAAAACATCTCCAAGCATAAAATTATTAAATCTCCTGTCTCAATCAAAAAATGCTTATCTTTATTCTGATACAGGCCTTCAATCTCGTCAACATGCTTTCTCATTAGAGTCAAAAGTTTTTTTTCATGCTTCTTCTTCTCTTTACCATTACAATGGCGAGAAAGTCTGTGAATCTTCTTTATCTCATCAGAAGCTTTTTTTGTAAAAACGTTCACTTCTTCATATCCTTGCTAGTCCAAAACAAAAAACAAAAATCCCATTCTCAAAACACGCTAACGACTACTCCCTTATTGACTGACAACCCGCTTTATATCATTCATTTTATCTTGCGTTGCAGTCTCGCCTCTTTGGATCAATTCATCAACTTTATAAAGCTCGAACCAATCAATCCCCGTTAAATCTGGGTGAATAAGAACATCGGCTTGCTCAGCGCTTTGCTCGGCTAAAACATAGTCAACCGATTGAAAACTGCTGACAATAATATCGCAAATATTCGGTGACAACAATTTAATCCAAAGTTTCCCAATCCATCGGCTTATAAAATAAAACGGCAATGCCAAAATAAACTTCGGCCTCTTTTTTTCTTCTTTCTCTTTAAGAGTCTGATAATCCTTTAAAACATCCGCAGGTGATTTTAAAATATTAACAGCAATAATTTTCTGGACACCCATCGATGCTAAAACATCTGTGGGAAGAGGATTGACAATGCCACCGTCAATAATGACGCGATCGCCTTCAACAACGGGGCTAATAACCCCTGGAATAGCTATACTCTTTCGAATAGCATCAACGACATCTCCTCCATCAAGAACCAAATCTTCCCTTTTTGTTAAATCATAAGCAACGATTTTCAATGGAATCTTTGTATTGTAAAAAGTTTGTTTTCCAATCTTTTTGCGAAGCCAACGCTTAATCATATACCCACCAATAAATCCAGACTTAGGAAAAATAATATCTAAAAGATTTAAACATTTGATCTTGCTCTCAAATTCTCTGGCAAATTCTTCAATCTTTTGCGCATCATTACCCAAAGCCCAAAGCCCGGCGATTAAAGCTCCTATGCTGCTCCCAACAACAATATCAACAGGAATGCCTTCTCTTTCAAGGGCTCGCAAAACACCAACATGAGAAATCCCTAACGCTGCGCCACCTCCTAAAACTAAGCCAACGCGCACATCACCAATCTCACGAGCTATTTTTCGCATTTGCTGCGAAAATCGCGTTTTTGAATCAGGTATCAAAATTTGAAATTCATCCAAAGAAATCATTTGAGTATCGTCATCTACGAATATTTCAAAAAGATATGCGTAAATATCCTGAGCTAAAATCTGGTTTATTTTCTCATATGGCAATCTTTTTTTATTCGCAGTCTGGCGAACAAATATCTTTATTTTTTGTTCTCTTAATTCAGCTGAAGCACGTTGCCTTAACTTCCTTAGAAAAGATTTTCCAGAAATCAAATCTGCCTTAGAATCACCAAGAATCAAATGAATGTCATCCGATTGATTGAGCGTTGCTAAAACCTCATCATCAGATTGGCTTGGCAAATCCAAAATAATAAAATGATAGTCGTTAGCCAGATTGCTGACAAACTGACTAATTTTTGTCGAAAGAACAGAGTCACTTAAATCAAAGCAGACACTCAAAAGATCTGCACTTTTGTCATTCTTTACAATCAATGACTCTGCGTTCGCATAATCATCGATAACTTCGTTAAAATCAATAGGCAAATTTTGCCAAAACGGCGACAGCTTGGATGTTTTCTTTTGATACACACCTGATGGAGAAATGCAATGCATATCAATAAAGATGACTTTCTTCCCTGTTTCTTCTTTTAAATGATGTGCCAAGTTAAATGCATAAATCGATCCGCCCGTCCCTTGCCTTGGATTGTATGTCGAGATAATCGTACTCTCAAAAATAGATTTCTGATGATGGAGTTTCTTTTTAAGACGACGAGACAAGCTATAACTAAAATCAACAGCTAAACGCGGAATCTTGTTCAACATATCATGAAAATCATCTTTTTCAATACGAAAAACAAGTGAATCGTTTAATGTCTCAAAGGTTAGAGAATGTGGTTCTCCTGTAAGGAGCGAAATAATTCCAAAATAAGTTCCTCGATAAATATACTCAACATTTTGCTTTTCTCCGCTATCTTTCAAATTGTACGCGCACACACGCCCAGAAACCAAGCAATAAAATCCATCTGGAGGGTCTCCCTTTTCGTAGATAACGGCCCCTTTGGAATATTCATGAAACGTGCATCGAGAAGCAATCTGATGAAGCTCGAACCAATTCAAAGAGCTAAACACAGGAATTTGGCGAATGATAAGAAATTTATTTATAATTGAAATTGGATTTATCATAAATATTCAAATTAAAATATTTTCCACTGATACGCGTCGTAAAAAAGAAGCTTCTGCAAAAGAACCTTGAACATTGGGAAGCTAGCATAAACCGCAATAAATATCCATAAAAAGACTGAAAATCCGATTGATAAAAGATCAAAAAAGACCTCTGTCTTCTTGTGGCGATGGTTCAAATTTAAATATGCCTGCCTTACTCCAGCTTCACCATCATTAGACTCGACGCATTTTTCGTATACTCGCTTGGTATGGATGATGTCGCCATTCAAAACGTCTCGCAGGACATGAAAATAAGCAATATTATAAGCACACTCATCTTTTGAATGTTGTCCCGATCGATACTTGCAATGACATTGTGTGCAAAATCCTTTATATAAAAAATGAAAATAATTAGAGTACAAAAGATTAAAAATAAACCATGGTAGGTTAAAAACTGTCAGCATATTAACAGGCTGGACAAAAAAACGTTTTTTTTGCAGGCCGTATTTCATTTGATTTCGATTAAGATCAAAATATAAAAAGAACGATTGATCCTTAAAATAACTGCCAACAATATACAGCGTGTGTGGATCGAAGACTCGAATATCTTTTGAACGACTAAAACGTTTTAAAAACTTCTTGCGAGTATGCTCGAGTGCGTCTTTTAATTCTACTTCGATTAAAGTTTTCTGGCAGCGATGGCACGTCATCGCTGATTCCTTATAAAAAATATTACAACTCAGGCATTCTTTCATCTAAATTAATAAATTTTGAATGTTTTAATCATGCTCTCTGCGTCTGGAAAATATTGATCATATTTATCCTTTGGCGCAATAAAGGTAAGAATATACGCTCTTTGATTCTTGATAAACCACATCATCATAATTTGAACCGTGAATCCTTCCGGGTCAATCGCAGGAAGAAGGTCTCTCTCAACAAATTCTTTTGGATATCCATACTTGCTCAGCGTGTAAACTATTTTCTGACCTGGAATAAATCGATGCAGAATCCTCTTAGATTCTAAAAGGTTTAGATAAACATCGGGCAAATCGCCCATGCTCTTTACTTGTTCGATAACCGCATTAGAATAATCTGACAGAGAAATGTCACCTTTTTGATCTTCAACAGAAATCGTTAAATTCTCCTGAAACGAATCAAGCTCTCCTTCAGGTGGAGATAAAAATGCAATAACCGAGGTCCCGTAATACTCCTTTTTCTCCCAATCTTCATTATAATGGATTGCAAACTCAAACGGCAGGTTTCGATAAAAAGGACGAGCGTCAGACGAGCAGCCAAAGATCAAGGCCACAAACAAGCTTAAAAATAATATTTTTCTAAAAAAGTTATGTTTCATACATATATCCTTATAAGTATATATATTATATCACCATTTCAAAACTTATTAAGAATTTCTTCAAGAAATTTAAAAGAAATGGGCAGCTATTTTTAGCTGCCCACAAAATAAACCCTATCTTTTTAATCTTATTTCTTTCGCTTAATCACTTTCTTGGCTGCCTCAGCAATATCAACATCCTTTAAATGATATTTCTTAAGCAAACCTTGCGGATCCCCGGTCTCACCATACACATCTTTTATCCCAACCATTTCAATCGGTGTTGGATATTTTTGCGATAAAACTTCCGCAACAGCACTTCCCATGCCACCAATAATCTGGTGCTCTTCAGCTGTCACAATGGCTCCTGTTTCTTTCGCGCACGCAACAAGCGCATCTTCGTCTAAAGGCTTAAGGGTATGCAAATTAATAACGCGTGCGTCAATCCCTTCTTTTTTAAGAATTTCTGCAGCCTGTAAAGATTCATAAACCATTAATCCTGAACCAATCAACGTTACGTCTTTTCCCTCTCGCATAATCCTTGCTTTACCAAATTCAAAAACATCATCCTCTTTTGTTAAAACCGGAAAAGCAGCACGACTCGTTCGCATATATACCGGTCCATAATGATCCACCATCCAGCGCGTTGCGCTCTTTGCTTCATTTGTATCAACAGGACAAACAACAGACATATTCGCTAAAACACGCATAATCGCAAAATCTTCAAAGCACTGTGCCGTTGCTCCATCTTCCCCGACGGTAATTCCAGCATGAGAACAAACAATTTTTACATTTGCATTATTCTGACAAACATCAATTCGAATCTGATCATATGCCCGATTTGTCATAAAAACAGCAAACGAAGATGCAAAAACAACATAACCTTGCATGCTTAATCCTACAGCTGTTCCTATCACATCCTGCTCTGCAATTCCTAAATTAAAAAAACGATCTGGAAATTCTTTTTTAAAATATTCTGCTCGTGTTGCATCCTCGAGATCTGCAGAAACAACAACAATATCATCACGCTCTTTTCCTAACGCAACTAGCTCTTGGCCAAATCCATCTCGCGTTGGTATCATGTCCATTAAACTTTCTCCTCTATTCCAGCTCGCTTAAAGCTTCTTTAAGTTGTTCGTCATTCGGTGCTTTGCCATGCCACTTACAGGTATTTTCCATAAAAGAAATGCCTTTTCCTTTAACAGTATTCGCAATAATCACCATTGGCTTTCCCTTGATAGTTCCAAATCGATCTAGCGCCTTAATCAATTCATCCAAATTATGACCATCAACGCTAACGACTTCCCAGCCAAAACTCTTCCATTTTTCAGCCAACGGCTCTAACCCCATAATATCGCTAATCAATCCATTTTCTTGAATCTTATTATAATCAACAATCGCACACACATTATCAAGCTTAAAATGAGCCGCCGTCATTGCAGCTTCCCACACAGAACCTTCTTGAATTTCACCGTCTCCCATTAAGCAGTAGGCCTTAAAATCTTTTTTTCGCATTCGAGCTCCAAGCGCCATTCCGTTAGCAACAGAAAGTCCGTGCCCTAACGATCCAGTATTGAGCTCAACGCCAGGAACTTTGCGATGCACATGCCCTTGAAGTCTTGCGCCCAATTTACGAAATGTAACGAGCTCTTCTTTTGGGAAATATCCAAAATGCGAAAGCGTTACGTAAGCTGCCGGTGAGGCATGCCCTTTAGAAATGATAAGTCTGTCGCGATCCTCCCAATTAGGATCCTCCGGCTTATGATTCATTTTGTAACCATACAGGCTGATTAAAATTTCGACTGCGGAAAGTGAGCCACCAGGATGTCCTGATTTGGCGGAATTGACAACCTGAAGAATTCCTTTTCTAAGCTCAATTGCTGTTTTCTGCAAAGCTTTGACATCTACTTTTTTTGCTGACACTCTTCCCCCTGTCGTTCTATGAATTAAATTACGTGGGCCATGGAGGACTTGAACCTCCCACCCCCTGATTAAGAGTCAGATGCTCTACCAAGATGAGCTAATGGCCCAAACTACTGCTATTTAAAAATTAAAAAATATTTTGGTGCCTATTTACAGCACCTTAAAACTTATTTATATATTCAGGCCACTGTGTGGCCCAAACTACTGCTATAAAACAAGTGCTCCGAAAAACACCCGAGTATAACAAATTTCTAAACAAATGTATAGAATATATTTTTGTATTCTACAAAAATCTTAGCTAACGTTAAGCCCAACCAATCCTGGGTTAACAAGTAAAATAATTCCGAGTAAAATCATGATCAAACCACCGACAAATTTCAAAATCTCCATCTGCCGTTGCGTTATCGGCTGGCCTCTAAACGTAAAAATAAAAATCGTAATAATAACGCCTAGCGGCAACACATAAACCAAATTATATAACAACACATATAAATAATAACCGAACGATGTTTCTAATATTCTCGCCGATAAAACACTTGTATAAATAATTGGAAAGCCCGCTGTGCAAGGCAGCTCAACAAGCGAAGCAAGCGCTGCAAGCGCAAGCGACGATGAAATCAAAACAGGAAATGTTCCTTTCTGAATAATTGATTTCATCGCATAGATCTTTTTCATGAGAGGGCCTCTTTGCTGATCAGGAATCGTAAGGCTAATTCCCTTTTTAAAAAACAAAAGCTCTTTACAATTAATCAAACCAGCGCCCAAAGCAAGAATGGCAATACCAATTCTAAGGGGCGAAACGAATCCTGTATATTTAAACACATTAAGCCATGCCGCCATAAAAAGAAAATAAATTAAAAAAACCATAAATACAAAACTAAACCCGACAACATACAATCTTGCCTTTGAATCCGAACTTGAAATCAAAAGCGTCATGAGGCACGTTAAAACAAACATATTGCACGGATTAAATCCGTCGATCAAAGCAATCGCAAACGTAAAAATCGGAAGAGGCAATCGATATCCCATATTTTCCAATAGTTTCGGAGAAATTGCATGTGCGACAAAGAAAAACCCCGCTAAAAATATTAAACTAATTCCAACGGCGATATAATCTTTTTTCTTTTTAGCGATATCGCGAAGTTTAACTTCAAGGCCTCTCTCTGTTCTAACAAGCGTACACAACGATATGAGCAACAAAATAAAAATGGCTAGCAATATTAAAACAGGAACCGAATTTGTTATAAAATTAACAACACTTTTTACGACGAGATGCGAATAATCATTCCAAAGCAGCGTCCAGCTTCCGATCTGAATCGCATTCTCAAAAATAATCTCGCCTCCCGCTATAGAAATAGGTGCTGGCGTAATTTTTTTATAAGAAACACCTTTTAGTGCTCTTTTAACATTCTTCTCCGTTAAAAGTTTATGCAAAACTTGATTATCACCGCTCGCAGCATTATTCGTTACGAGAACACGATTTTTGGTCCAAATGGAAATCTTTCCAGAAAGCTTTGTTAAATCCAAGCTTTCAAAATCAATCTTTTTCCCGTCTGGCGCAGGGCATGCATTCTTGCCAGCATCACCAATCTTCTCAAGAAGTTCGAGCACCTTCATCCGTCCGATAGCATAATTATCACGACTAAGAATAAAAAACGGAACACCTGGCCGCTCCCCTTCCTCCAAATAGGATGCGAAATAATGTTCTTTGACCTCAACGTTGTTCTTGTTATTTTTAAAGATTTCGTAGTCAAAGATGATCAGATTAGAATTTTCTGCCGTTAAAATAGAAAACAAAATCGGGTCAACAGTAGCGCAATTATGACATCCGATACCGGTCAAGTATGCGACACATGTATACTCGGTTTCTTGAATAGAATTAGCGGAAGAAATAGGCGCAAAAAGTGCGCAGAGAGAAAAGAAAACTAAAAACAAAACAAAAAATTTAAGACGCATTCTTAGACTATTCCTGTTGGGTAGTAAATATGGATACTATATAAAGATGTAAATATTATATAGAGTTGGATAAAAAATTCAACAACAAATCTTTTATTTGTTCAATCTAAACACGATGGAGCTTTTTTGTCGCAAAACAAGCATCTGTCGTTAAATTGACTCCTAAACGCCGCAATCCCGCCTCATCACCCGGAGTCGGAATATGTGTCATGTGAACCTCGCACCCTTCAATCTCAGGAATCTTTTCAAGCGCTGCTTGTGCCATCGGATTTGTAGCCGCACTCATACTTAAAAGGATCAAAACTTCATCAACATCGAGGCTCACTGTTTTTGCTTTTAGAATATTCTTTCTAAAGTTTGTAACAGAATCGATCGTGTTTGGAGACAGTAGATGAATTTTATCAGGAATGCCAGATAAATGTTTAACAGCATTTATTATCAAGCTTGATGCCGCATGCATCAACGGCGTGTTCTTTCCTGTTAAGATTGTCCCATCCGCAAGCTCAATTGCTGCTCCACAAAAAATACCTTCATTCCCTTTTTTCTTCTTTTCAGCCTCTACAGCAGCTTCTCGTGCAGGACCCACAACACATCGATCATTTGGCCCAACGCCGAGTTCATTCATAATAAGCTCTGCTCTCTCAACTGTTTCTTCATCCGCAAGTCCTAGCATATGTTCAGACTGGCAGCGAAAAAATCGGCGAATAACTTCTTGCTTAGATGCCTCTTTAACAGCATCATCATCAGTGATACCAAAACCAGCCCTATTAACACCCATGTCCGTTGGTGACTTGTAAACAGTGTCTTCTCCCATAATTTTCTCCAAAATCCTTCGGATAATAGGGAAAGCCTCAACATCACGATTATAATTAATAGTCGCCTCACCATGTGCCTCTAAATGAAACGGATCAATCATATTAAAATCTCTAAGATCAGCAGTCGCAGCTTCGTATGCAACATTCACAGGATGCTTTAAAGGAATACTCCAAATAGGAAATGTTTCAAACTTTGCATATCCAGCCTTTATTCCTCTTTTATGTTCATGATAAATCTGAGAAAGACAAGTCGCTAATTTTCCGCTCCCTGGTCCTGGTCCAGTAATAATAACAAGCTTGTTTTTTGTTTCAATATACTCATTAGCGCCATAGCCCTCGTCGCTAACAATTGAATCAACATCTGTTGGATACCCTTTAGTAAAACTATGCGTATACACTTTGATCTTTAGGCGCTCCAATTTATCCTTAAAAATCTTAGCAGACGGCTGACCATTGTAGCGAGTGATGACAACAGCCGAGATGTTGATTCCCCAATCTCTTAAATCATCAATTAATTTAAAAGCGTCAGCATCATAAGTGATGCCAAAATCTGCTCTCATTTTTCGGCGCTCAATGTCTCCTGCATAAATACAAAGAATAAAATCAGCTTCATCCTTTAATTGTTTAAAAAGGCGCATCTTGACATTTGGATCGAATCCCGGTAAAACACGAGAAGCATGATAATCAAACAAAAGCTTTCC
>JAVCCC010000018.1 GCA_030765785.1 Candidatus Aceula lacicola
CGTCGACACGATAGCGAAGAGAAATTTTGTCTTTATAGGATTCAATGTGAATATCGCTTGCGCGTTGATCAATGGCCTGACGAATAATAAGATCAACTAGTTTAACGACGGGTGCTTCACCTGCTCGCTCGATAAGCTTGTCGATACTAAGTTCTGTCTCATCTTTTTTTTGCCCTGAAAGAATTTCTTCTTTAGGAGTAATGTCATATGAATCTTGGACAGCTTCGGACAGGGATGATTGGCCCTCTTTGCTGTACCATTCTTCATTCGCCTGTGCGATGTTTTCTTTTGTAGCAAGAACGAGACTGATGTCGTATCCAGTTATTTTTCGTAGGTTATCGATTAGAAGAAGATCTAGCGGATCATAAAGAGCGCAAGTTAAAGTATTTCCGTTTAGCGATAGCGGAATCGCGAAATTCTTTTTAGCAAATTCTCTTGGAATGAGGTTTAGCAAGTCTGAGTTTTGTGGTTTTAGGAGACCAGATTCTCTTGAAATATAGGGAATTGAAAATTGCTTCGCAAGCGCAATGACAATGTCGATTTCTTTGGTTATCTCAAGCTCAACAAGAAGTTCGCCAATACGTCCTTTTCTTTGTTTTTGAGCTAGGATGACTTGATCGAGCTGTTCTTGCGTGATCAGGCCTTGTTGAATTAAGATTTCTCCAAGTTTTAATCTGCTCATTTTTTGCGTCTTTGTTGCTCAGTAACGAGTAGTGCTCTTTCTACTTCTCGAATTTTTGTCACAGGATAGTTTTGTTCACGTTTGAATTTTGTTTCCGAATGAACAGGTTTTGCCGATAGACGGTTTTGATCGGTCATGATACGTGGTGTTATAAAAATAATAAGCTCCCTTTCTATCTCGGAGCTATCTTTATGGCGAAAGGCACGCCCGATGAATGGCAAATCTCCGAGTAAAGGAACCTTGGTGATCGTTTCAGTGTGATTAGTTTTTTTAAGTCCGCCTAAATAAACTGTTTCTCCGTCTTTGACGCGCATAACGGATTTAGTTCCTCGTTCTTCAGGGTCTTTGAAAGTTTTTCCGTTAAAAGTGGCTCCAGCGCGCGCCTCAATGACGCGAGGAAAAATGGCCATAGTAATTTCGCCTGTTTCTAAGTTTGCTTGAGGCGTGACAGATAGAAAAATTCCAGTTTGAACACGCTCAGCTTCTATATTTTGCGTTACGACTCCCTCCGAGCCTCCTGTGGAGGTTATGATACCGATAGCTTCGTTCGTCGAAATTTGAATTTCAGCTGTTTGGTTGTTAAGTGTAAGTATTTTTGGATTTGCTAAGTTTTTGGTATCTGTAATTGTTTTTAAGAATTGCAATGCAGCTGTTAAGCCTGTGGCATCAATGGTTCCCATAGTGTATTGTGGTGAGTCCTCTGAGAATTCAAAATAACCTTTTTGAAGAACTTTATTTTGATCCCAAGGATAAAGAACCCCTCTCGATCCTCCTGTAAATTGAAGAGGAGTATTTCCAATCTTGACACCAAGAAGTTCGCCTGTGCTTTTGGAGACGTCTAGCATCTCAACTTCGATGAGGACTTGAGGAACAGAAATGTCAAGTCGAGCGATTGTCTTTTCAATCGTTGGAAATTGACTCGGAATATCAGTAACGATAAGGCTGTTTGTTCGAGCATCCTGTATGACGATTCCGGATTCTGTTAGAACGCTTTTAACAGCCAGAAGTATTCCTTTGATTCCTTCTTCGTCTTCATCTTCGTCGTCTCCACTCGTAGAGCTAGTGCTTGAGGAGCTTTCGCTGCTACTGCCTTCATCAGAATCTTCTTGGTCTTTAAGATTTTTAATCAGTTTCGAATTAGAAACGGTTGCATGTTTAAGAGGAAAAACGCGCGTTATAAGCTCTTTTAGAGGCTTGTCCATTTTTTTGACAACGAAGATGTTGCTCCCAGGCTGAAGTTCGTACATGAGATTGTTGGCATACAAGATTTGATCTAACGCTTCTTCGACTGGAACATTATCAAAATAAAGAGTAATTTCCATATCGGCTATAGCAGAGTCTGCAATAAAATTTAGATCAGCTTGTTGAGAGAAAATTTTTAATACACTCCTTAAATCTGCATCTTTAAAATCCATAGAGATTTTTTTGGAATATTCTGAATACAGAAAATGATCGAGTCGAGAGATTTCGCTATACGCTGCTTTTGTGCTAATCGACAGGAACAAGCATGCAGTAAGAATAAAAAGACATGTGGTTTTGAGTATTTTAGTTGTCATGGAAACAAAGTCCCCCGCTTTAAATCTAAATGGATTGGGTTAGAGTTTGGTCAATTTTTATAGTAAAAGGTGCTCCAGAAAATAAAATATCGACCCCGCCTTTGTGAATGTTAACGATTTCAGACTTCTCGACAATATCACCAATGGTGACAATGTTCTGATTAATGATCGCTTGTGGCAACGCTGTATTCCAGATAAGACCAGAAATAACGAGCACAGGAGCCTTAACAATAGGCTTTGGTTTCTTCTCGACTTGTATAGGAGAAGTCCTTAGCTCGGGTCTTAGCTTCGATGCCCTACTACTTATATTAATAGGTTCTGGTATTTTTTCAACAATTTCTTTAATTTTTGGGAGTGAAGATTTAAAAGGATTTCTTGTTTGAGCGGCAGTGAGGTTAAAAGATTCGCTCGCCTCAAGGATGCCGTTTATTAAAAATAGTCCGATTAGGAAAATAAAAAGAAAAAGTACAATTTTTTGTCTCATGCTTGTTCCTTTATTGTTTTAGATCGATAGATGTTAGCATCATTTTCCAAGAAATAATTTCGTCGTCTTGTTCGTCAGGGTTCAGCGTATTTGTAAAAGATTTTGTTTTGTTCCAGGAATCAATGCGAAAGCTTTTTTCATAATGTTCAATTTTGTAGACAAATCGCAACATATCCTCAAAAGATCCGGAAAAGGTAAATTTGATTGCTTGTTCTGTGTAGTCGCTAAAATTTTGCAGTTTACTTGGGACAAAAGAAATTATTTTAACATCGAAACTTTGGGCAATTTTCGATATGACGTTAATGATTGAGGTTGCGCTTGAGTAGCCTTTTTGAGACGTTTCCATGATGTTTTTTAAGATTTTTTCTTGGTTTTCATAAGACTTAATTGCAAATGATTTTTCTTCCAGCTGTTTTATTTCTAAATCGATGTCTTGTGATGCTTGTTGTCGATAAGAAAAAGTTCCTTGGACAATAAAGAGCGCAACCAAAATGATTGCAATATTGTATAAAATATCTTTGCGTTTGAGCAGATTTTTTTGGAGTAATTGTATGTTAATCTTTTTAAAATCAACGTTTAAATTCATATTCTTAAGATCGATGTTTTGAAGGTCTTGAATTATTTTTTTAAGATCTAACATTGTCTTGGCTTTCTAATTTAATTAAAATTTGAAAGTACGTTACAGGGAATCCATCCTTTTCCATTTTGCTAACCGTCTCAAGCTCGAGATGCTTTAGGCGTCCTTTTAGGTCTTTGCTTATCTTTAATTTTTCAATGAAAGCATCAATAAGGGTAATTTGATTATTGAGATTGTCTGCATAGCCGTAACCTTCGAGTGAAATTTCGATTTCTTTTTTTTCCTTATCTTTCGTTGCGCTATGATCAAGGTATTTAATGTTGAAATTCTTTAGCCAAATACCTGTCGGCGTTTGATCGGATATGACTGAAAGAATTTCGGCAACATCGCTATGAAATCGGACACCCTTGTAGATGTTGACTCTTTTTGCGATTTCTTTTGATTTTGTTTTTAGCTCAGAGGTGCTTGTGTTTTCATATTTCTTGTTTGCGTCGACCAAAGTTTTAATTTTAGAACTTTGAGGAAGACCAAGCGCACTTGATCCGATAAATGCAATCGCAATGATTAAGCCGCAAATACCCGCAATGTTTATCGTCCTCTTATAGTTGGGTGGTCGATTAACAAAGCTATCAAGGTCAGCTCCAGCGGAGTAGGCGTCAGGATTTCGAGCCTTAGCAAGATCGAGGTTTAAATTTAGAGAAAGTTCTTCAGTAATGCTTGTTCCAGCGGCATTTAAGATGTTAAGGTTAAGTTTGTCATTTTTACCAAAGAGGTTACGAGTATCAAAGGCAATAGCTGAAACGCCAATGTCGCTTTTAAGCTGTTCTGCAATTTCCTGAGAATAGTGATCTGAGAAAATAAATATTTTTTCAATGTTATGTTTGTTGCCTTTCTTTTTTGATTGACGGGCATAGAAATCTAGAGACACTTTAATTTCATCGAAGAGTTGTGCGAAAGTTTTCTGTGATTCCTCAGCCGTTCCCTCGTTTTCAGAATTCGTCAGTTTAAAGTCACGAATAAATTGAGGCACTTGCTGCTCCGTAATTGTAATAGCCCCATCACCATTATTAACTTGAATAATTGCAATCTTTTGATTATTTTCAATTTGTTTTTGGAGCATTAAAATTCTTAAAAGGCTTATGGAAGATGGTTCAGCTGAAATGATTTTGATTTGCCCTTTTTCAAAAATGCTGCAGTACTGATCGAGAATCACCTTTCTCATGGCAATAAAAAGGATTTGTGTTTTCTTGTTGCCGTTTTCTGTAATTGGAATATGGTGAAATCCATAAACAAGATCGCTCAATTTAAATGGAATGTATTTTCGAGCTTCAAATAAAACAGCGTTGCTTAGTTCTGATGCACTCATAGAAGGAACAGTAAAAGCACGGAAGATAACATTTCGAATTGGAAGCGAAAGATTAATTTCTGGCTTTAAAATTCCTTGTTCGCGTATAATTTTTTGTATTGCTTCTGTTAATCGAATACTTTCAGGAGACTGTTGCTCGTCAGCTTGCTTTCGAAGAGGTGAAAATGTATGCGGAATAGACTCTGAGTAAGTGAGTTCATTATTTTCTGTTTGAACAAAAGAGAGAGAATCGACACCAAAGAATACGCCAATATGTTTTTTTTGTTTTGCCATAAGTTATTTTGCCTTACGAGATTGAGATCTTAACCATTTATCAATTTCGCGTTTATCAAACCGCCAAACGCCTCCGATTTTAATGCCTGAGATTTTTCGTTGATTTAACCAGTTGTAGATTGTCTGTTTTTTAAGCTTTAGGTATTGCGCTAGCTCGTCGACATCAAGTAAATGGTTCATTGTGGTTACCCTGTTAGCTCTATTCTTAATCCAAGTTAGGTTTCTTATAATCCTATTCTTTAGACTGCTATTATGTTCATTAGACCATAGTAGAGTTACTTTGTCAATAGTTTTTTTAATTAGAACTTACTGAGACTTACCTGAGCTTAATCCTAGAGAGTTTTGCCTGAAGAATATTGGAGATGTTTTATTTAGATTTACTGATAGGTGACGCTTACTTGTAAGGGATTTGTCCCAGACGGACCAGTGCCTGGATTTGGAGCGCTTACGCCAATTGTAAAGATTTTTCCATTAATGGTTTCTGAGCTCATGCCTGTTCCTGCCGTGCCAGTTGCAGTTCCTTGCATATATGACTTCCAAAAGTATCCCTTGGCAAGCTGTTCTGCTTTAATGCGATCAACCTGATTTTGTCCGAGAAGCCCTTGACTTCCAATAGCGCCCAAAATGCCAACAGCAAGAGTTGTCATGGCCAAAACAAGCATAATAACAGTAAGAAGGATAATTCCTTTTTTATTATTCATTATTTTCATTTTTTTCCTCTTTATTTTGCTCAATATAACTTTTGCATCTAGGGCAAGTCTTTAAAGTTTTATTTTCAAAATCATAAAAAAGATAATTGCAATAAGGACATTGAGCGAGATGCTTTGTTTTTTTTATGTCTTGCCCTTCCTTTTTATTATATACGATCCATTGGCCAATAACAAGGAGTAAACAAAATGTTAGAAAGATTGCAATAGAGATAGAGAAATCAATAGTGATCATCGTTTGGCAGCTTAAGGTGTATATGGCTTATTGAGCTTGAAGTTTCAGAGTTTTTTAATAATTCTGGTGATTTTTTTTGAGGAGTAGAAGCAAACGGCTCTGTTTTTAAGGTTTTTTTAAAGTTAGGCTGATTTGAGATCTTAAGTTCGGGTTTTTGATCATCATTAAAAATGCGGCTACTCGGGTCACTAGAAGATGTTTTCGAATCGATATTTTCTGGGTAGTTCCTTTTTGTTTCAGAAAGTTGATGAAAGATTGGTGAGGATTCCGTATCGTGTTTCCTTAAAAAAGATCCGAGAAAGTTAAGAGAAGGTTTTACAGGTTCTTTTTTAGAATCAAAACGGAAATTAAAAAAGTTAAAAACAATTAAATGCAATAAAATGGAAAGCAAAAAAGCGCGAATAATAATTCTTTTAATACTCATGAGTCGCTTCTCTTTTTATTTTTCTTGATTTGTGGCGATATTGACACGCTCGATGCCGAGTTCACGACAAAGATCCCAAATATCAATAACTCTTCCTAGCGATGATCGGCGGTCAGCCTTAATTAAAATAAGTCGTTCTTTGTTTTCCTTTTTCCCCAGCTCTTTTTTTAGGTCTTTCATGGTGCCAACTTTGCTATTGATATATAAAACGTTTTCACTCGTCAAAGTTATAATGAGGTTCTCTTCCTTAATAACTTCGCTTGTGATCGCTTTAGGAAGCTTTACTTTGATGCCTGACTGAAAAACAAAAGAAGATGACAACATAAAGAATATTAGAAGTTGAAAAATAACATCCACTAGAGGTGCGATATTGATTGGATCAAGCCCGGAGCTAGATTTTGTGTGTCGTCTAAATTGCAATTTAAGTCCGTCCTTTTATTTATATTTGTGTTAAATGATTAACAAGTTCAGTCGCACTTCTTTCCATCTCCAAAATAAATTTATTAATTCGACTCACAAGGTAGTTGTAGACGACGAATGTTGGAATCGCAACAATAAGACCTGCTACGGTTGTTAAGAGAGCTTCCCAGATACCTCCTGCTAAGTCTCCCGGTGTGACAGGATTAAGAGATGTGGCACGCATCTGAATCGTGTGAAAATTAGCTGCCATGCCCGTAACGGTTCCTAAAAGGCCAAGTAGCGGGGTGATGTGTGCGATTGTTGCCAGAGCTGTTAGGCGACGTTCAAGTTTTGGAATTTCAAAGAGGCTCGCATCGCTTAAGGCCTCCTTGATTTCTTCTTTTGGAGAACCAAATTTTAAGATACCAGCTTCTAAGACTTTTGCGATAGGTGATCGACTTTCTTCGCAATAGGCAACGGCCTCTTTGATTTTATTACCTTTGATTAATGCAAAAATATTTTTTCGGAGTTTTTGAGGATCGGTTTTGATCATTGAAAAATAAATGAATTTCTCAATAACGATTGCAAAAGCAAAACATGAACATAAAACAATCGGGATCATGATAGGGCCACCAGCCACAATAAGTTCCCAAGCGTTAATTTTCCAAATTCCCATAGATATTTCCCCTTTCGTCAATAATTATTAAGTGAAATGTTTGAATGAATCCATTCAAGTCTCTCTTGCGCAAACGTACGTTCGTCGACTTCGTAGGCGATAACTTTTTGATAAATCGATATTGCGTTAGCCCAGTCCTCTTTGTCTTCAAAAAGTCGAGCAACACGAAGATAAGCCTTGATGACCCATTTTGTTTCATTTGGGTAAAGATACGGTATTTTTAAATAAGCGTCAATCGCGTTGTCAACCTGATGAAGCGATTCACAAGCATCTCCTATGAGAAATTGGATTTCGCTTTTTTTCATTTTGTTTAATCCGTCAGGTGAATCAATGGCTTTTTGATAAAATTCTAGCGATTGATTGTAGCGTTTCTTTTGTTTAGAAATTGTAGCTATTTTGACATAGGCATCACGTGCAAACTCTGGAGAATTGTCGATAATGTTTTCATATGTTCGGATAGCTGTGCTTGTGTTGATTTGTTTAGCAAAGATCTCAGCGATCAAAAGACGAGCTTTTCCGTAGTTTTCGTCACCAAAAGAACTATCGATCAGCTTAAGCTGATTTAGGGCTTCGTCAAGCGCTCCTTTTTCGTAATAAGATTGACCTAGTCCTAGGATAGCGTCACCAATCTTTTCGTTACCAGGAAAGTTTTTAATAATGTCGTTGTAGTAAGAAATTGCATTGTTATATTCTTCGGCTTGAAGATAATATTCAGCTAGCCACGATGTAGCTTGCAAGGCTGTTTTTGTATGTGGATATTTATAAATAATGATCTTAAAGTCTCTAAGCGCTTCTTTGATGATCCCCATTTCATAAAAACAGCGTGCGATGTTGATCTCAGAGTCTTGGACAAGAGCTTCGTTAAAGGAATAGTGTTTTTTTATTTTTTTAAAGATTCTAATCGCCTCAGCGTAATCTTTAAGGTTTAGAAATGCTAAGCCTAGAATATAATGAGCATCGGGTTGAAATTGATTATCAGCAGATAGCTCACTGATAAATTCTGTCATTTTTTCTTTGGCCGCAATCCAATCTCCTTTTTTAAAATATGCGACACCAAGATAATATTTTATATCTGTTAAATATTTGCTATCTGGAAAGTTTTCTTGAAGGCTTTGAAAGGAAAGCGTTGCACTGTCGATTTTGTCCATTTTAAGAAGAGCAATTCCTTGGCGGTATTGAGCATAATCCGTGTAGAGTGTATCTGGAAAATTTCCTAAGATTTTATCATAAGCATTGATGGCTTGATCGTATTGGCCTATATCCTGAAAAGCATCGCCGATTTGGGTCAAAGCGCTTACTTTGATAATCTTGTTTTGCGTATGATTGATAACGTATTCGAAATTCTTAATTGCGTCAGACGGACTTCCTTTTCGAAGATAGGTCCACGCCAGGCCAAGGTAAGCTTTTTCGACGATTTGTGACAAATCGGGATCATCTCTAAAAAGTTCAATAACTTTTTGGTAAACATCGACGGCTTTATCGTAATCCTCGGTTTTATAAAGGGTATTTGCTATGCCAAGATAAGCGTCAGAAGATTTAACCCCGCTTGGATCAAAGCTGATAATTTTTTGATAATTTAAAAGAGCTTTCTCAAGATCTCCTTTTTCAGAAAAAAGATTAGCAAGCCCTAAGAATGGAATTTCACTCTGAATATTTTGTTGATCTGCAAACAAAGCTGCATCATTAAATGATTGTTCAGCTTGGTCAAATTCTTTTAGCTTGAAATAGCTCCATCCAATCCCAACATCAGAAATTAGTTTTGTTTGATTTTTGTTGGTTTTTTCTTTGCATTTACCGTAATATTTAATAGCAACAAGATATTTTTTTAGATAATAGCTTGATTCCGCGATGTAAAATAACGCCTGGTCAACGCGGATTAATTTTGGAAAACTCTTTATGTATTTCTCAAATGTTACAACGGCATCGTCATATTCTTCAAGATTAAAATCACACTCGCCAATTCGAAACAGCGAATCTTCAAAAAGCTGGTGTGTCGGAAAAGATTTAAGAAAGCTTAAGAATTTTTGTTTTGCTTGCGCATAATCATTTTGTTCAAATTCGATCCAGGCAAGAGCATACTGCGCTTGAGGAACATAGTTTGATGATGGATAAAGGCCTAAAAGTTGTTCGTGATTGTTTTTTGCCTCAGCATAATCTCTAACCTTTAAATAGGTCTCTCCTAGCCAAAAAAGAACAGCATCTTGGTATCCTGGGATATTGCGAAGTTCTTTAAATTCTTTAAATGCTTTTAAATATTGTCCTTTGAAGAAATAACATTGACCACGCAGAAGGGTGATTTGTGGACGTTTTTCGGTTTGAGGGTATTGCTTAAGAAGTTGATTGATGTATCGAATGGCAACATCATAGAATCCGTCGTCAAAAGCTTTTTGGGTGATTAGAAAAAGCTCTGTTTCATTGTCTTGAGCCCAACAAACAGATTCTTGATTCTCAGTTAAAACGACAGTCGTCAATAAAATACACATAAGAATATAAATATTTTTTAAATACATGGGACTATTATACCAACTTTTTTTTGGATTTCAATTTATAGTGTAAATATACACTGTTGGTTTCGGGGAATGGCTAGCATCTAGATATTGTTCTGACCCTTGATTCTTTGAAGGATATCAGCAACAAATAGTGAAGCGACACCCCTAATAATGGGATTGCCAGGATCGGCCTCAAACGCTTTTATGATTCGTTTGATTGCAGCTCCTTGATACCCAAGATCAAAGAGTACCGAGGCTTCGTAAATAAGATCAATATATCCGATATTTTCTTGAAAAGCGGATTTTTCTTTGTCTGGCGTTGCGACAATTTGATCTAAGGTTTCAAAATCGTCTAGAGATGCCCGTTCGCCTTTTAAGGCGTCCTCGAATTTTAGGGCTGCTTTCGGAAGATCAAAGTAGTTGCGTTTAACAAAAATGGCATCATCGCCATCAAGAAAAATGAACTGCCATGTGGGATCAGCGATTAGGAAATTAGCAAAGTGAGCCTTGTACTCTCCGTTAATCTTTATTGCAACAATTTTAAAATTATATTTTTGCTCAGCAGATTTCCAGTTCTTCTCTGGGTCGCCTAAAATGAGTTGGTACAGCCTCCCTCTCTCTTGGCTAATTTGTCTCCCATCGTAAAAGGATTTAAGATCGGGATAGCTTGACCAGATAATATAATCTCCGATATCATCTGTATGAAAAATGGATCCGAAAATTTTATGTTGATTGAGAAAATCAATAGCTGTGTTGGGATTGCTGGGATATAACTCAGCGGTGAGCCAAGACGTTTTTTGGTTGTTTTTGTAGTTTTTTCGATTGATGATAAGCAAAGATTGTCGTACAAAAATAAGAATAAGAACGAGGGCAATGGCGGTGTTGAGATATTTTGAGAATTTAAAGGTGTTCCATTTTTTACAGAATGAAGCATTTTTAAATGATTGCGCAATGACAAAAGTCGATCCGATAATAAAAAATCCGCTTCCTCTTATGGCATAAAAAAAGAAGAAAATTGAGAAAGTTAAAAGGATCGTTAGGAGAAAATCTTTTTTTTCGTTTGAAATTAAAGAGAGAACTGCCAGGAAAAGCAATCCGTAGAACCAAAATGCCGTTAGTGAAAATGCGTAGAATGGAGCTGATAGTTCGATAATGGTTGCATTTAAGCTGTAGAAACCAATAAATTGAGGGAATAAAAAAACTTTCCACGGATACGTTAGGGCGTCAATTCCAGCAGGATTAACAATAAAAGAGATCCAGAATAAAATTAAAATATAAAAAAGATGTTTTGTTTGTGTTTTGATAGGTGATCGGTCGTTGTTTTTGCTTTGTAAAAAAGAATTAATCCATTCGATAATAGAAGCTCCTAGAAAGATTGAAATTAATAAGCTTCCATAGACGAAGCTTCCGAGATGCAGGTTTGACCAAATCGTTCCAGCAGGAAGAATCCAGAGTAGTTTTTTAAATGATGGATTTTTTCTGTAAGAAAATAGAATAATGAGAAAGATTTGAAGGAAAAGAAAGTTAAAAACAAACGGTCTTAGAATGCAGCGATTTGCAAACCCAAAAGCCATGAAAAAAATAATGATCAGCAACAGATAATACGGGATTTTTTTTCTAGCGTAGAAAAAGAAAATGCTGAGAATGAGAAAAAAGAAAAATGCCCGAAAGATTTTTAGTCCTAGAAACCCTCCCAAAAGATAGACGTCATAATAGATGGACGAGCCAAGCCACTGAGCGATCGGCTGAGTAAATAAGAGATTTTCGTCTTCAGAGTACGGAACTGGATCAGTGTAAGGAATCGCCTGGTTTTCTTTTATCCACTCTCCAGTTTTAAGGTGCCACCAAATATCGCCTACTTCAACAGGTCTGAAAAAGAATAAGAGAATAAAAATAATAAGCGTTAGCAAAGATATGAGTTTTAAAGCTTGTTCTGCTGAGTTTTTGTTATTAATCATGATGTTTTTTGAGATATTGTTTTAAATATTGCCCCGTATATGATTTTTTGCACTTGATGATTTCTTCAGGAGATCCAGCGAAAATAACTTCGCCCCCTTTGTCTCCTCCTTCAGGTCCGAGATCGATGATATGATCAGCGCACTTAACAACCTCGAGATTATGTTCAATAACTAAAACGGTGTTTCCTTTGTCAGCAAGTCTTTGCAGGACCTGAAGAAGTTTGTCGATATCTGCAAAATGAAGACCTGTGGTGGGCTCGTCTAGAATATACAATGTTTTTCCGGTTGCATATTTGCATAGTTCACTTGCCAGCTTTACACGTTGCGCCTCTCCTCCAGAAAGAGTTGTTGCAGGCTGCCCTAGCTTGATATAACCAAGGCCAACGTCATCCAATGTTTGAAGGATTTTTGTAACTCGAGGAATATTTTTAAATAGTTCAAGAGCTTCTTCGACTGACATGTTCAGGATGTCCGAAATATTTTTTCCTTTATAATGAACTTCTAATGTTTGCTGCGTAAAGCGTTTTCCATGACACACCTCGCATTCTACGTAAACATCGGGAAGAAAATGCATTTCAATTTTTTTGATTCCGTCTCCAGAGCACGCTTCACACCGACCCCCTTTGACATTAAAGCTAAATCGACCTGGTTTGTAACCGCGCAATTTTGCCTCTGGCATTTGACTCAAAAGTAGGCGGATATCACCAAAGACGTCTGTATATGTTGCAGGATTTGATCGAGGCGTTCGTCCAATCGGAGATTGGTCAACAACAATAACTTTATCAATATTCTCAATGCCTTTTATTTTTTTGTGAGCTCCAGGTTTTTCCTTAGCATGGTAAATATGCTGAGCCAAGGCATTATAAAGGACGTCGGAAACAAGAGTTGACTTTCCTGACCCAGAAACGCCTGTTACGCAAATAAATGTTCCTAGAGGAAAGGCAATGTTGATTTTCTTAAGGTTGTGTTCTGCCGCTTGAATAATTTCAATTTGATGTGATTTTTTGGCTGAGCGTCGTTTTTTTGGAACGCTAATACTTAGCTTCCCATTTAAATATTTTCCAGTAAGTGATTTCTTGGAACGGAGCATACCCTTAATGTCTCCGGCATAAACGATTTCTCCTCCATGTGTTCCTGCTCCAGGCCCAAGATCAATGATATAATCGGCAGATCGAATGGTGTCCTCATCGTGTTCAACAACAATTAAAGTATTTCCAATGTCGCGTAGCGATTGGAGCGTTTTTAAAAGCATGGCATTATCTTTTTGATGGAGACCAATGCTTGGTTCATCGAGGATATAGATAACTCCAACGAGGCCCGAGCCGACTTGTGTTGCCAGGCGAATGCGTTCGGCTTCACCTCCAGATAGAGTTGCGCTTTTTCGGTCAAGCGTAAGATAACCAAGACCGACGTTGATACAAAAATCGAGACGTCGGTTGATTTCTTTTAGAATTTGTTCACTGATGATTGTTTTCGTTTTCGATAATTTAAGATTGTGAAAAAAGGTTTTTGCTTGAATAATGGATAAACGAGTGACTTCAGAAATATTCTTTCTAGAAAAGTGAATGGCTAAAGATTCTTTTTTTAGTCGATTCCCCGAACATTCCACGCATGGCGAAATAGACATGAAGTCTGAGATTTCACTTTTAAGCCAATCGCTATCACTGTCACGAAAAAGTCTTTCAAGATAAGCAATAACCCCTTCGAACTGTCGATCCCAAATTTCATCATTAGATCCATGCAGAACAATATTTTTCATTTTTTTTGTTAAATTTTTAAAAGGTGCTTGCGGGTCGATATTGTAGACACTAGCAATTTCTCGCAAAACAGCGCGGTAATACATCATGTAGCTGCGACGTCCTTTTCGCCAAGGAGCAACGGCATTGATCCACGGTTTTTCGAAATCAGGGACGAGAAGCTCAGGATCGATTTCCATTTTTGTTCCGAGCCCATTGCATTTTGGGCACGCCCCGTAAGGAGAATTAAATGAAAAGATGCGCGGTTCGATTTCGGATAAATTTATTCCGCAGTCAATGCAGGCATAGCGTTCGCTAAATGTTTTATCTTCTTTTTTTTCATTTGAAATAAGGACAAGCCCTTCTCCAATTTTTAGTGCGGTTTCAAGCGAGTCGACTAAGCGTTTTTTGATGCCAGGTTTAATTTTTATTCGGTCAACGACGATTTCGATATGGTGGATTTTAAATTTATCCAGCTTGACTTTAGATTCCGTATCGTAGATTGTTCCGTCGACGCGCAAGCGTGCAAATCCAGCTTTTGCGACCTGCGTTTGAATATTGCGATATTCCCCTTTTCTCCCTCTGATAATCGGTGCAAGGATGCTAATTTGCTCTGAAGGTTTCATGGAAAGAATTTGATGTGCAATTTCTTCAACTGTCTGGCGTTCAATTTTTTTTCCGCAAACATGACAGTAAGGGGTGCCAGCGCGAGCAAACAACAGTCTCAGGTAATCATAAATTTCTGTTTGCGTGGCAACAGTTGAGCGGGGATTTCGGCTGGTTGTTTTTTGTTCGATTGAAATCGTTGGAGACAATCCTTCGATATGCTCAACGTTGGGTTTTTGAAGTTGTTCTAGAAATTGACGCGCGTAGGCTGATAAACTTTCGACATAGCGTCGCTGGCCTTCTGCATAGATGGTGTCGAATGCCAAAGATGATTTTCCAGAACCACTTAAACCTGTTACGACAACAAATTTATTACGTGGAATTTTTAGACTGATATTCTTTAAGTTGTGCTCTTTTGCACCGTCAATGCGAATGTAATTATTTCTTTGTGAAGTCATGTTTTTTTGAATTGATTTAAAATAGCCCTTACAAAAAATTGTAAGGGCTATTTTAAGTTAGGATAGAACTATTTCTTTTTTGCTTTTTTAGCTACCTTCTTTTTAGCTGTCTTCTTAACTACTTTTTTCTTTGCAGCCTTCTTTTTGACAACCTTCTTTTTGGCAACCTTCTTTTTAGCAACTTTCTTTTTAGCGACTTTCTTTTTAGCGACTTTCTTTGCTACCTTCTTTTTCTTCTTTTTGCCGCCTCGTACCATTTTAGCGCAGGATACGTCTCCTTGTTTATCTACGAAATAGAGATATCCTTTTTCTTTTGTGACGCCAACTTTAGCAACCTTTTTTGGCTTACCGCCCTTTTTGTTGCCTCGTGCCATCAAAGCGCAGGATACGTCTCCACTCTTATCGATAAAATAGAGATATCCTTTCTCTCTTTTGATACCGACTTTTGCTACTTTCTTAGCCATTTTTTTTCACCTCCTTTCAAGTGCCTATTTTGATAGGGTTAAAAAATTGTTTTAATGTTTGCATTGCTGATAAAACAGCTAAATAGCTTGTTTTTGGGTTGTCCGGACAGACGACGTTTTCTGTGCGCGTTGCTAGACGTCCAAATTTTCCAAAAACTTCAATTTCGTGTGAATTCACTTTAAAATTTGGTGAAGTGATAATGCGAATGCGAATGCGGTCTTTGGCTCCTGATCCGAGAGCAATAGTTGCGGCCACATTAATGTTGCGAGGGAAAAGTTTTACAGCTTGATCGACAGTCCCGTCAAAGATAACAGTTTCTGTTTTAATGCAATTTATATCAATCCCTTTTTTTGTTAAATATGAAGATTGGCTTAATCCAGATGGAGGCTTGCGTGTTGTGAGTGTGATATTCGAGATGTTCTCAGCGCCAACAGATTTAATGACATCAATGCCGCTTATTGCGCCAGATGGAATAAGAATATCGGTGTTATTTTTAGCGGCGAGCCGAAAGACGTCGTACGCGTTTAATACTTTGCCTGTACTCATAATAAGAATACTTTTTTTGGCACGCACAACCTGACGAATAATTTTTGTAGTATCCGTTGAGGCAATGGCCTCAACAATAAAGTCGCAGGATTTGATTATCTGGGATAAAGATTTTTTGATAAGAGTTTTTTTGAGCTTTAGATTTGATGTAAGAGCAAGAGTTTTTTCTGGGAAAACGTCATAAAGACCGGAAATAGTGCAGTATGGTTTTAAATCTTGTTTAACGCTTTTTGCTAAACGTGACCCAATGGCACCGCAGCCGATGAATCCAATTTTAAGTTTTTGTTTTTTTGACTTCATGCGTCAATGATAATGTTATCAATCAATCGGGTTTTTCCGATAAATATTGCGAGAGCAATTAATGTTTTTTTATAAATCATTTTTGTTGGCTTTAATGTTTTTGCATCGACACAAGCGACATAATCAATTTTAGCACCAGGGTTTTTTAACACAACCTTTTTTACTTTCTCAATAATTTTTGTTGAACGTCTTTCCCCTGAGCGAATTATTTTTTTTGCAACTATTAAGCTTTGATAAAGACAAGCAGCTTGTTTGCGTTCTTGAGAGTTTAGATAGCTGTTGCGAGAACTCATCGCAAGCCCGTCCTTCTCTCGGACAATCGGAAGCGTCCTCACCGTAAGATTCCAATTTAAATCTTCAACCATGCGCTTAACGACAATGGCTTGCTGCGCATCTTTTTGTCCGAGATAAATGGCGTTAGGGGTAACGCCATTTATCAGCTTTGCCACAATCGTTGCGACTCCCTGAAAATGACCTGGTCGAGATTTTCCGCAAAGAACATTTGCTGTTTTACCGATGTTTATATATGTCAAATAACCCATCGGATACATTTTTTTTATCGACGGATAAAATATTATATCAACTTTTTCTTTTTTTGCCAATACTTCATCTTGTTTTTTATCTCGAGGGTATTTTTTAAAATCTTCCTTTGGTCCGAATTGAGCGGGATTCACAAAGATGCTAAGAATTGTGATGTCGTTTTCTTTTTTACTTCTTCGAATGAGTGACAGGTGTCCTTCGTGTAGGTATCCCATCGTCGGGACAAAGCCAATTGTTTTTTTGTTTTGTTTTGCCTTTAGAGAAAACAGCTGCATTTGTTTAATTGTTTTTATAACTTTCATTGAGTGACCCCAGATATTCTTTTAGCAATTTCAGGATAGATTTCTTCTAAAGGAGCCATGACGAAATGACGCGTAAACATCTCTGCGTGCGGAATGGTGAGATTTTTAGTTTGAAGATTGATATTATCATAAAGAAGAATATCGATATCAATGATACGTGGTCCATGATGAATCGCTTTAATACGTCCTAAATTTTTTTCGATTTTTTTAATTGTTTTTAGTAATTCTTCAGGAGAAAATACGGTGGTTGCTTTAACGACAGCATTTAAGAATTTTTCTTGAGGTGGTCCTATAGGATCTGTCTCAATAATAGAGGAAGTTTTTTTAACACAGATGTCGTGTTTGCTTAGTTCGTCAATGGCGCGTTCTATGTTGTTTTGGCGATCGCCGATGTTTGATCCTAGACCAAGATAGATAACGCTCAACTTTAAAATACTCCGCAATAGTGATTGTATTAAAGAATTTCTTTAAGTCGTTTTGCTGCTTCAACAAGACGTTCTTTGGAAACTGTCAACGCCATTCGGATATATCCTTCCCCACATTTTCCAAAACCAAGTCCTGGGGTGGCGACAATATTGGCTTGATCTAAAAAGGCTTTAGCCGCTTCCATTGAATTTTTAAATTTCTTTGGGATAGGTGCCCAAATATAAAATGTTGCTTTTGGAGCAGGCACATCCCAGCCAGCTTTTTTCAATGCTTTAATAAAAACATCCCTTCTTTCTTGGCAAAGTGTGCGCATATCCGAAGCTGCCTTGTCACCATTTTTTAACGCTTCAATACCGGCAACTTGAATAGCTTGAAAAACGCCAGAATCAATATTTGCTTTTACTTTGGCAATGGCTGAAATTAGCTTTGGATTTCCGCAAGCCCATCCAATACGCCAGCCTGTCATGAAGAATGTTTTAGACAAAGAATGGAATTCGATAACAACATCTTTAGCATCCTTCACTTCTAGAAGGCTTAGAGGTTTTTCGTTGTCATAATAGACTTCAGAATATGCAAGATCAGAAATAAGAATAATTCCTTTTTCTTTTGCAAGAGCGATTAGATTTTTCAAATAGTCTTTTGTTACAACCGCAGCTGTCGGATTATTAGGATAATTTAAAAAGATAGCTTTTGCATTTTTTAAATTTTCAAGTTTTGGTAAAAACCCGTTTTCTTCGGAAAGCTCAATAGAGACAACTTTTCCTCCGGCAAACATGACAGATGATCGATATGCAGGATAGCATGGATCTGGAATCAAAACTTTATCTCCTGGATTAATAATTCCAAGAGGTAAGTGCGTTAATCCTTCTTTTGATCCGATCAAGGGATAAATTTCTGTTGCTGGATCAAGGGTGATGCCAAATCGTTTTTTAGACCAATCGGCGATTGTTTGTCGAAGTTCAGGAAGGCCTGCGTCTAACGCATAATGATGATTTGCTCCGTCTTGAGCTGCTTTTGAGAGCGCATCGATGATAAACTGTGGTGTTGGTGAATCAGGATCTCCAATGCCGAGATCAATGATGTCTCTGCCTTCTGATTTTGCTTGACGTTTTGCTTTGTCAATTTCAGCAAAAAGATATGGTGGCAGTTGTTTTAAGCGATCTGAAAATTCAATGTTCATAACTTCTAATACCTTTCTTCTATTTGATTCCTAAAACATCATGCATGTTAAACAGGCCTGTTTTGTGATTCATAATAAATTTTGCAGCAACGAGCGAACCTTGAACAAAGATGTCTCGTGTTTTGGCATGATGACTAATGGTGATAACATCCACATCGCTTTCAAAAATAACATCGTGATCGCCAACAATTTCTCCTTCTCGGACAGAATTGAAATCGTCAACTTTTTTTGCATTTGATTTTTCAACATATTGCGCAAGAGTTTTGGCTGTTCCTGAAGGCGCGTCTTTTTTGTGGATATGGTGCGCCTCTGTGATTCGAACTTTATATTCACTCCCTGTTCTGCTGGAAAGCTCTTCAGCCATCTTAAAAACGATATTAACGCCGACAGACATATTGGATGAAAAGACAATAGCTGTTTTTGACGCTGCGTTCTCAATAGTTTTAATTCCGCTTTCAGAAAGGCCAGTTGTCCCGATGACCATTTTTATGTTGTTTTCTGCACAGAATGAAACATTAGTCATGGTTGATTCCGGCAATGTAAAGTCGATCAATATATCGGCATTTTTTAAATCATCGAGGTGCGAGGTGACATCAATTCCGTCAACCACCTTTCCAATATCAGGGTGGTCTTTTTTTTCAAGCAATGCTACGATATCAAAATCTTTATCTTCTTTTGCAAAACGATAAATGCTTTGGCCCATGCGACCAAGAGATCCTGTAATAGCTAAGCGAATCATAGAAACTCCTCTTTTATTTTAATAAACCATAATTTCTTAGAGCTGTTTTTAGTTTATCAACATTTTCTGCTGTCATTG
Source organism: Candidatus Aceula lacicola (assembly GCA_030765785.1). Lineage (GTDB taxonomy): Bacteria > Omnitrophota > Gorgyraeia > Zapsychrales > Aceulaceae > Aceula > Aceula lacicola. The sequence goes on from JAVCCC010000018.1 coordinate 19,203, forward strand.
GCGATAAAGGCAGGCGCAGTTCATCAGAACACATGCCTAAAATACCCATTGCTGTTTTAATCGGCGCAGGATTTGTTTCAATAAACATAGCTTTGATAAGTGGCAATAATTTATAATGAATGTCTTGCGCTGTTTTAAGGTCTCCCTTTTCCATCGCAGCACAAAGGTTTGCCGTTTCTTTAGGTAAAATATTGGCAATAACAGAAATGACGCCAATTCCTCCGACAGCCATTGTTGGAAGCGTTAATGCATCATCCCCTGAAAAGATTAAGAAATCTTTTGGACAAAGCAATCGAATCGCGCTTGTTTGATCAAGGGATCCTGATGCTTCCTTAACGCCGATAATATTTTTACAGTCTTTGGCAAGTCGTGCAATTGTTGTAGGTTCAATGTTGCGTGCTGTGCGCCCTTCAATGTTGTAAAGAATAATTGGAATCTTAACACTTTCGGCAACGGCTTTAAAATGTTGATAAAGGCCTTCTTGCATGGGTTTATTGTAGTATGGAGTAACTTGTAAAGAGGCATCAGCGCCAGCTTCGGCAGCATGTTTTGTTAGCTCGATAGCTTCAGCTGTTGAGTTAGACCCTGTTCCGGCTAGAATCGGAATTCTTTTATTAGAGGCTTCGATGCAAACTTCGATAACGCGTTCATGTTCTTTTGGTGTTAGCGTTGGAGATTCTCCCGTTGTGCCACATGGTAAAATAGCGCTTGTTCCGTTTTTAATATGGAACTCCACGAGCTCTCCTAGTTTTTTTTCATCGACTTGCTCATTTTTAAAAGGTGTGACGATAGCAACCATAGATCCTTTAAGCATTTTTTCCTCCGTTAGTTGATATAAAAATTTCCTTCAGCAATAAAATTTGCACTTCCGGTCAACCAAACATTTGTTATTTGGTCTTCGTTCAAATCAAAGCAAATTGAAAGCACTTCCCCGCTTTTTGTCTTAACTTTTATCGAGGCATTCTTCCTTGAATCAAGTTTCGGGTTTGCCTTTAGGAGCGAAACAATCGCACTGGCAACGCTTCCTGTTCCGCAGGCGCGTGTTTCTGCCTCGACTCCGCGTTCGTATGTGCGAACAGCAATTAGACTGTTGCTTATTTGCTCAACAAAATTAACATTTGTCCCGCGTGGTTGAAACTTCTCAGAAAAACGAATTTTTTGGCCCAATGTGTTAACGTCAATCCCAGCAAGGCCGTCCACAAAACAAACGACATGCGGAACGCCTGTATCAATATAGCTTAAGCGAATAGATCTATTGTTAACTAAAACGGAAATGTCTTCAGTGTAATCTTTTGGGTCACTAAGTCGGACACTGATAAGCTTTTCTTTCTTTTTAGCTAAAACAATGCCTGCTTTTGTTTCCATGCCAAATATTTTTTTTGTCGGTTTTTTTGTTTTTAAAATATATGCTGCCATACACCGGGCCCCATTGCCGCACATTTCAGCTTCTGAGCCATCGGGATTGATAATGCGCATTTTGTAATCTGTTTTTTTAGATTTATCTAGAACCACTAAGCCATCTGCACCAAGCCCATCTGTTCGATGGCATATTTTTTTAGCAAGACTTTTAGCATTGAGTTTAGCTGACGCGTTAACAATGATAAAATCATTGCCGGCACCACACATTTTTGTAAAAGAAACTTTTTTCATTTTAGAAACCTCGGAATTTTCTCACCACGAATTAAATCGTTAAATGTTTCTCTTGATTTGATAATTTCAAATTTGTTTCCTTTAACCATAACCTCCGCAACTTTTGGACGAATGTTGTAGTTGCTCGCCATAGTAGATCCATAAGCGCCGGCACGCATGATAGCTAAAAGAGCGTTCTTTTTAACTGTACTAAGAGGCCTATCTTTTGCAAAGAAGTCGCCACTTTCGCAGATGGGCCCGACAACATCGACTTTTATTTTCTTGGCAGCGGTTTTTTTTGTTGGAATAATTTCATGATAGGCATTGTAAAGTGATGGTCTGGCAAAATCATTCATCCCCCCATCAACAATAACAAATTTCTTAACCCCATTATTTTTATTGTATAAAACTTTTGTTACAAAAATTCCCGAAGGTCCTGCAATAAAGCGACCGGGCTCAAGAATGATTTTAAGTCCTGTCATTTTCAGCAGTGGCAATAGCGCTTTGGCAAATTGTTTAGACGTTATGGCTTTTTTCTCGTAGGAGATGCCGAATCCCCCTCCGATATCTAAATATCGAAGGCAAATACTATCAGCACAAAGAATTTCTAGAAATTGAATGATTTTCTTAAGCGCAAAAACATATGGCTTAACGGATGTGATCTGAGATCCCAAGTGCACATGAAGTCCGTTAATCTCAAGGCTTGGATATTTCTTTGCATTTTTAAGTATTTCGTGTGCTGTTTTTAGATCAATGCCAAATTTATTTTTTAACGTTCCTGTCGTAATCGACTTGTGTGTTGCCGCATCAACATCCGGATTAATCCTAAGAGCGACTTGGACAACTTTCCGTAATTTTTTTGCGATTGTATTAATAGCGTTAAGTTCCTCTTTAGATTCAACATTAAAAAGCAAAATACCTTTTTTAACAGCAAGCGCAATCTCCTCTTGCGTCTTTCCAGCAGATGCAAAACAAATTGTTTTCGGATTTGCGCCAACTCTGATCGCTTTTTTAAGTTCTCCACCAGAAACAATGTCAATGCCCGCTCCCTGATCGATAAGCGTCTTTAAAATCGCAGCGTTTCCGTTTGATTTCATGGCAAAACATACCAACGGATTCACCGGGGCAAATGCATCTCTAATTTTTTGAAAATGCTCCACAAGCGTTTTGTGGCTATAAAGATAAAACGGTGTGCCAACCTTCTTGGCAACAGCGCCGACTTTTACAGATTCACAATAAAGCTCATTATTTTTAAAGTTAAAATCATGCATTGAGTTTTTTCTTCCATTTTAAAAGTTGTTTATAAACCATAGTCGGATTTGTTGATCCAAAAGATTTTTTGTTTAAAACAGAGGCCTTTGGATTAAGCAGCTTTTTAACATCGCTGGAAAATTTTTGTGAATATTTCTTAAGCTGTGACGTTGTTAACTCAGAGATTTTTTTGTCTTTATCCAAACAGCCTTTGACCATTTTCCCGATGGTATCGTGTGCCTCTCGATAAGAAACGCCTTTCTTAATCAAATATTCCATAATATCAACAGAAAAGAGTGCCTCATTTTTGATCTTTTTTTCAATGGATTTCTTTTTAACCGTGATTCCTTTAAACAATGCAGCGAGCACCTCTAGCATTTGCTTAACTGTTTCAACAGATTCAAACAAAGGTGGTTTGTCGAGCTGCATGTCTCGATTATAGGTCAAAGAAAGTCCTTTCATCAGATTTAGAATTTCTGACAAATTTCCATAGATTTTTCCTGTTGTCCCGCGAATAAGCTCTAAAATGTCAGGATTCTTTTTGTGTGGCATGATAGATGATCCTGTGCAAAACGCAGCATCGATATCAATAAAATTGAATTCGTTCGTAACCCATAAAATTAAATCTTCTGAAATTCGCGAAAGATGCATTGCAATAATGGAAAGCGACGAGATGATTTCGATAACAAAATCTCGATCGCTAACAGCATCAATGCTGTTTTGGGTAATACCTTTTAAGCCAAGTTTTTTTGCAACAAAGGCACGATCTATTTTTAAAGACGTTCCAGATAGTGCACAGCTTCCTAAAGGCAGAACGTTTAAACGGTCTCCTGCATCTAAAAGACGTCCTTTGTCGCGCTGAAGCATTTCAACGTAGGCAAGCATGTGATGCGCAAGTAAGACCACCTGAGCTGATTGCAAATGAGTGTATGCGGGCACAATGACATCTTTGTTCTTAAGAGAAAATTTAAGAATTGAAGATTGCAGATTGTTGATCCCGTAAAAGATGAATGCAATTTGCTCAAGACAATATAGGCGAATGTCGAGTGCAATTTGATCATTTCGAGATCGTGCTGTATGCAGCTTATCAGCAGCTGGTCCAATTTGTTTCTTTAAAGCATTTTGGATATTCGTGTGTACATCCTCTGCTTTTAGATCAAATTTGAATTTATTTGCTAAGATTTGTTTTTCAATCTTTTTTAGACCAGAGACAATTTTATCGCTATCTTTTTTGGGGATAATTTTACATTTTCCAAGCATTTGTGCATGTGCAATGCTTCCAGCGACATCATATTTTGCAAGACATTTATCGTATGAGATGCTGAAAGAAAAGTCATCAGCAAGTTTGCTTGACTTTTTTGTAAATCGTCCTCCCCATAATTTACTCATTATTTGCTCCCTTTAGTTTTTCGCTATTTACTAAACGGAAGGCTCCATAAATGGTTGAAGCCTTCAGCTAATTTTTGATCAAATGTATCTTTCTCGCCATATGTTGCCAGTTCTTCTTTGTAGCGAGAGTGCTTTGATTTTCGACCAACCACTGTGCAGTTTCCTTTGTAAAGCTTAAGTCGAACAACGCCGGTTGTAAATACATGTGCTTTATTAAAGTATGAATCAAGCTGTTCTTTTAGCGGAGTAAACCATAGACCATTGTATATTAACTCTGCATATTTTTGCGAAGCCTGAGTTTTATAGCGCATAGTTTCGCGGTCTAAAACAAGGCTTTCAAGATCAGATAAAGCTGTGTGTAAAATTGTTCCGGCGGGATTTTCGTATATTTCTCGAGATTTAATTCCTACCAAACGATTTTCTATCATATCGACACGTCCGATGCCATTCTTACCTCCAATTTCGTTTAACTTTTTTATAAGCGAAACTGGTTTATATGGTGTTCCGTTTATTTTCTTCGGTATTCCTTTATCAAAAGTTATTTCAATATATGTTGCTTTGTTTGGCGCTTTTAAAGGAGATTGCGTCATTGCGTAAATATTTTCTGGTGGTTCAGTCCACGGATTCTCTAAAACGCCACATTCTATTGCACGACCATATGCATTCGTATCAATGCTATATGGATTTTTTTTAGTCACGTTAACAGATATGCCCATTTTTTTGGCATAATCCATTTCTTCTTCGCGCGTTTTGAATTCCCATGTTCGGACTGGCGCTATTATTTCCATTTCTGGAGCCATTAAACGAAATGTGGTTTCAAAGCGCACCTGATCATTGCCCTTCCCTGTGCATCCATGTGCAAGCGCATCAGCTTTTTCTTTTTTTGCAATTTTCACCTGATGCTTCGCTATTAATGGACGAGACAAAGCGCAAGCAAGATTATATTTGCCTTCATATAGAGCGCCTGCCTTTAAAGCCAAAAGAATATAATCTTCAATAAGTTCTTTTTGAAGATCGAGACAGTAGACCTTTGATGCTCCTGACTTAAGAGCCTTTTTTTCGACCTTTTTAAAGTCTCCACCCTGGCCAACGTTTCCAATGACAGCTATTGTATTGTAGCCTTTATTTTTTAACCAAGGTATTATGCATGAAGTGTCTAATCCGCCTGAATAAGCTAAAACAACTTTTTTCATTTATTTCTCTCCCTCTCCTAGCAAAAACGTCAAGATTGCTTTTTGAACATGCATTCGATTTTCTGCTTGATCAAAAACAACTGAATTTGGCCCATCGATGACATCAGCAGAAACTTCCATTCCTCGATGAGCTGGAAGACAGTGCATAAAAATGTAATCTGATTGAGCACCTTTGATTAAATCGCTATTAATTTGAAATCCTTTAAAATCTTTTTTTCGTTTTTTATCTTCTTCTTCTTGGCCCATGCTGACCCAAACGTCAGAGTAAATAACATCGGCATTGCCAACCGCTTCTTCAGGATCATTGAGAATCGTAATTTTAGATCCTGTTTCTTCAGCGATTCCTTGAGCCATATTTAGAATATCTTGGCTTGGCTCATACTTTTTTGGCGTAGCGATGTTTAAGTCATATCCTATGCGTGCACACGCGAGAATTAGCGAATGACAAACATTGTTTCCATCTCCTATATAAGACATCAAGACTTTCTTTTCGTCGCCAAATTTTTCTTTAACGGTTAAAATATCAGCCAACGCTTGGCATGGGTGGAATAAATCTGAAAGTCCATTAATAATGACAGCTGACGCATTCTCAGCAAGCTCGACAACATCAGTGTGTGAAAAGGTTCGAGCAACAATGCAATCAAGATAACGCGACAGCGTTTTAGCAACATCAGCAACTGATTCTCGTTTGCCAAGATTGATTTCTTGAGGTGCTAAATAAAGGCATTTTCCGCCAAGTTGCCAGACTGCAATTTCACAAGAAACACGCGTTCGGTTAGATGGTTTTTGAAATAAAAGCCCAACCGCCTTATTTTTAAGATGATTTGTTATTTTTGAGCCGCTATTTTTAAGTTTTATTGCAAGGTCAATAATGTGTGCGACCTCGTTAGAACTTAAATCATGCAAGCTTAAGAGATCTCGTTTCATTGAGTCACCTTTTTAAATGATTTTTTAAGAATGTAAAATGCTTTATCCATTTGCTTTTTCGTTACATTTAAAGCTGGCATAATACGCAAAATATTTCCTTGTGTACAGTTGATAATGAGCCCGTTTTCGAAACATTCATCAAAAATAGCTTTGCCATCGATATCTAGCTCAATGGCAAGCATGAGCCCAAGCCCACGAATTTCTTTGATGCATGAAAATTCCTTTTTTAGTTTTTCAAATTTTTCGATGGCGTAAGCCCCCATTTTTTTAGTATTTTTTAGCATCTTATCTTTTTCAATCGCCTTAAAAACGCCGAGCGCTGCCTTACAAACAATCGGGCTTCCGCCAAATGTGGATGCATGCATACCGGGCTTAAATGTATCGGCAATTTCTTTTTTAACGACAATGGCTCCAATTGGTAGCCCGCCGCCTAAAGATTTTGCTAAGACCATAATATCTGGCGCAACGCCATAATTTTTAAATGCAAACATCTCTCCGGTTCGCCCAAGACCGGTTTGAACTTCATCAAAGATAAGCAATATGTCTTTCTCTTTGCATATCTTTGCAAGTTCAGTGATATATTCTTTTTGCGCAACGTGAATGCCACCCTCTCCCTGAACAACTTCAATCATAATCGCAGCTGTCTTATCGTTGATGGCTTTTTTTATGGCATCGATATCATTAAAAGGAACAATTTTAAAACCTTCAACCAGAGGGAAAAAACCATCTTGGTATTTTTTTTGTCCTGTTGCTGAAAGCGCTCCAAGCGTTCGGCCATGGAATGATTTTTCCATGCTGATAATTTCGTAGCGATCGCCTTTTCCATAAATGCGAGAGAATTTAATTGCCGATTCGCAAGCTTCAGCGCCACTATTACAAAAAAATACTTTTGCCGGAAAAGACCAATGTACGATTTCCTGTGCAAGTTTTAGCTGGTTCGGATTGTAAAAGTTATTTGGGATATGAATTAATTTTCCAATTTGATCCCGAACAGCAGAGACAACTTTAGGATGACAATGCCCAACATTGCTCACGCCCCAGCCAGGAAAAAAGTCTAAATATTTTTTTCCAGTGATATCAACGAGCGTCATGCCTTTTCCTTTGACGAAAATACCCGGCGTACGTGTATATGTCGTCAAAATATAATTGTCATAATCTTTTAGAATTTTTAGTTTTCGCATTTTTTTATAATCTGTGTTCCGACACCGCGGTCGGTGAAAATCTCAAGTAAGATAGCATGCTGCATGCGTGCATCAATAATGTGAGTTTTATGAACGCCTCCGTTAAGCGTTTCGATACATGCATCCACTTTTGGAATCATGCCAGAATTAATAATCTTTTTTTCTTTTAGTTGATCGACTTCTTGAGTCGTCAGCGTTGAGATAAGTGATTCCTGATCCTCAGGATCTCGTAAAACGCCTAAAACGTTTGTCAAAAGAACGAGCTTCTCTGCATTCATTGAAACTGCGATCGCGCTTGCCACCTCATCTGCGTTGATATTGTGTTGTTGCTTTGCTCCGCAAATACCCATTGGCGATATAACGGTGATATGCCCTTTTTTAAGGTGTTTCTCAATTGCTTTTTTATCGATCGTCTTAACTTGACCAACAAATCCAAGATCTTTGGATGCTTTTTTCTTTTCGACGTGAATGATATTTTCGTGACCAATTAATCCTGTTACGTCTCCATTAAGCCCTTTGATTTCTTTTACAATTTTTTGATTTAGTTTTCCAAGTTCTTCGCTAACGATATTAAGCGTGTGCTTATCCGTAATGCGAATGCCATCATGAAATTCTGCTTTTTTTCCTATTGCTTGCAAGCGTGCATTAATATAAGGTCCGCCACCGTGAACAAGAATAGTTCGAATACCAACATAGCTTAAGAAAACAAGATCTTCGAAAATATATTTTCGAATGATATCGTTTTCAAGAATGCTGCCGCCATATTTAATGACAAATACTTTTCGACGAAACGCATGAATATACGGAAGCGCTTCAACGAGAATACCAGCTTTTTTAATTATATTTTCCATTGATTTTCACATATCCGGTTGACAAATCTGATGTATATACAGTCCACGAAGATGAGCCGATATTTAAATCAACATGGATACTGATGTTTTTCTTTTCAAAAGAACTAAACTTTATCTTTAATTGTTTATCCGTAATGTTAAGCCCAAGAGATCCTACGGCAGCAGCAACTCGTCCCCAATTAGGGTTGCTTCCATAGGCTGCGGTCTTAACAAGATTTGAATTTGCAATCGCGAATGCAACTTTTTTAGCCTGCGCATTATTTTTTGCACTGCTAACGGACACGGTGATAAATTTTGTGGCGCCCTCCCCATCAATAACAATTTTTTTCGCAAGGTCAAGGCAGGCAAATTGAAGCGCTTCGCAAAACTTTTTGTAATCGCTGCTTTTTTTTACAATTTTAGAGTTCTTTGCAAGACCGTTGGCCATTGCAATAACCATATCATTTGTGCTCATGCAGTTATCCACTGTAATGCTATTAAACGATGTTGCGCAAGCGTCTTTAAGAGCTAGCTTTAATAGTGGCGCACTAATCGAGATATCTGTCGCGATATAGCATAACATTGTTGCCATGTTTGGAGCGATCATTCCAGAACCTTTTGCCATAGCTCCGATTTTAACTTTTTTCTTACCGACCATAAGCTCAACGGCAATCTCTTTTTCAAACGTATCGGTTGTCAAAATTGCTTTTGCAGAGATTTTTGCATTTTTTCGCGAAAGTTTATTGACAAGTGCAGGCGCAGCCTTTTTAATTTTTTTAAATGGCAATGGTTTTCCGATAATACCTGTTGAGGAAACCAGAACATCATTTTTTGATATATCCAAAAGCTTTGCAATCAGCTCAGAAGTTTTTTCAGCGTAAACCAGACCAAATTTTCCTGTAAAACAATTGGCATTACCACTATTTGTAATAATGGCTTGGGCCTTATTGTTTTTAATTTTTTTCTTAGTCACAACAAGTGGCGCTGCTATAATCGAATTCTTTGTAAAAACGCCGACACTCGTTGCTGGAATTTTACATGTAATAAGTGAAAGATCAGGCTTTCCTGATTTTTTGATTCCGCACCAAAGGCCATTGGCTAAAAATCCTTGAGCTGTTGTGATACCACCTTTTATTGTCTTCATTTTTAATCCTTACAAAAGTCCCGTGTTTTCTTTAAAGCCACACATAAGATTCATATTTTGGACAGCCTGACCTGAAGCGCCTTTCATTAGGTTGTCAATCGCGCTTGTGATAACGAGCATGTTGTTTTTGACCGCAAAACCGATGTCACAATAATTTGTTCCAGTCACATTCTTTGTTTCTGGCTGACACCCTGGTTTTAAGATACGCACGAATTCTTCAGTCTTATAAAATTTTTGATAAAGGCTATATATTTTCTGTGCCGTCATCGGACTTTTAAGCTGAATATAAACTGTTTCCAAAATACCATAATTCATCGGAATTAAATGAGGTACAAAAGTAATGTCCACTTTTTTTCCGGAAAGCCGAGATAAGTAAGCACAAATTTCAGGCGCGTGTTGATGACAAAGCGCTTTGTATGCTTTTAAATTTTCATTGGCTTCCGAGTAAATAAGGCTGAGCACAGTTTTTCGTCCAGCACCCGAAACGCCAGATTTTGCATCGATAATAATCGAGGCAATTTTTTTGCTATGTGTCGCCATTAATGGCGCAAGCGCCAAAATAGCCGCCGTTGGATAACATCCTGGGTTTGCAACAAGCTTTGCCTTTTTAATCTCTTCCCGATAAAGCTCAGGAAGCCCATACACTGATTTTGGTAGATTCTTTTTATCCTTGTGAGCAACGCCATACCATTTTTTATAAACAGAAGAATTTTTAAGTCGGTAATCAGCGCTAAGATCAACAACCATTTTTTTAGCTTTAAGCAATCCTGGAGTGATGCTCATTGACTTTGTATGTGGCACGGCAACAAAGAAAAGATCACAAAGATTTTTTGCTTTGGAAAGATTAAACTTTTCGCACACCAAACGTGTCTTACCTGCAAACTCCGGATGGATATCGCTTACCTTTCCTGTTGTTGTGCCAGCGCTCACATGCGTAACGCGGACATCCTTGTGGTTCAAAAGGATTTTTAAAAGCAGCTTTCCAGAATAGCCGCTGATTCCAATAATTCCAACATTGAGCATTTTAAGACTCCTTTAATATAAGTATTATATAGAATGTTTTATAATAAAAGAAAAAGCCTATCTCGTCAACTTTTTTCTCGAGGGAGATAGGCTTTTTTGGTGCTGCTATATTTAAATCTAAATTAACGCTTAACCCATTGAAACTTCTTGCGAGCCCCTTTCTGCCCCGGTTTCATTCTTTCCTTGATTCTTGCGTCACGGGTTAAAAATTTTGCTTTTTTCAAAAGACTTTTTGTGTCGTCATCACATAAAGATAGTGCGCGTGATAGAGCGAGTTTGATTGCATCAGCTTGCCCAGCCACTCCTCCGCCAGACACTTTTGCTGTCATGTCAAATTTATCAAGATTGTTCGTTACCTCGAGAGGCGCTAAAACATTAATTCGATCCGTTTCAGCTGCAAAATATCCCTCAAAAGAACGTTTATTGACCTTTATGATTCCAGTTCCCGGCATAATATTAACGCGTGCAACAGCACATTTTCGACGGCCCGTTGCCGCATATTTTACAACTTCAACCATATTAATTAAACCTCCAAAGCTATCGGTTTTTGGGCGCTATGTGTATGTTTGTCGCCGGCATAAACCTTTAATTTTTTGCCCATCTTTGATCCAAGGGCCCCTTTTGGGAGCATGCCAGTAATAGCATGTTTTAAAGCAAACGTTGGCTTTTGAGCCATCATGTCCTTCATAACAACGCTTTTTTGTCCAGATGGATATCCAGAATAACGCTGATATGTCTTTTTTTGCAGTTTTGCTCCAGTAACTCGAACCTTTTCTGCATTGATAATAATAACCATATCCCCAGTGTCAACATGTGGAGTATAAATTGGCTTGTGTTTACCTCGTAAAATTGATGCAACGCGCGATGCAATGCGACCTAAAACCTTATCCTTTGCATCAATAATATAGCAAGCCCTCTCTATTTCAGTTGGCTTAGCTACAAATGTTTTTGTTTTTTTAATCATAATTTCCTCAACGTTATTCGTTACAGTACAATAGAAAGAAAGTATAGCAGTTTTCGTTAAAATGTCAACCGAAAAAGTGCCCTGTTTGATTTTTTTGATCAGTATTTCACTTTTAGAAGACACAGGCCTTTTGCCAGTGCTGTTGGGCCTGCAAATTTTCGATCTTTAGCTTTTAGGATTGTTGATATTTGGCTTGGCTTTATTTTGCCAAGGCCAACTTTGATAAGAGTTCCTACGATATTTCGGACCATTTTATATAAAAAGCCATTTGCTTCAATGTTAATTGTGATAATGTTTTTTTTCTTTCGGATCGTAATTTTCTGAATGGTTCGAACAGTATCAATCGGTTTTCCAGCTTTTCTTTTTGCAACATCGATCGCAGCCACAGATTTAAAATCTTTTTTTCCAACAAATTTTTCGGCAGCTTTCTTCATGATTTCAATATCCAAGGATTGTGGACAATAATGACAAAAAACTTTTGTATGAGCCGAGGGTATGTTTCGATTTAAAATTGTATATCGATAGATTTTGCTTTTGGCGCAATATTGTGCATGAAAATTATTTTTGACTTTTATGGATTTAAGAATGACAATATCGTTAGAAAGATTTCCGTTGAGTGCTTTTAGAATTGTTTTAGGATCAAGATTAGAGTTTGTTTGAAAATGTGCGACTTGTCCGACGGCATGAACTCCGCAATCTGTTCTTCCTGCTCCCATCAGCGTTATTTTTTCACCCAAAATTTTTTCGAGATTCTTTTTGATTTCGTCTTGAACCGTTCTCTCGCCTTTTGCCTGAATCTGCCAACCAGAAAAGTTTGTTCCGTCGTATTCTATGGTTAACTTGATTGTACGCATAACAAAAGTTTTAGAGATTTTTCTTAACGATTTCTTCTGCGATTTGAATCGCATTAAGGGCGGCACCTTTTCGAAGATTGTCAGAAACAACCCAGAGGTTGAGTCCGTTTTCAACTGTATTATCTTCGCGGATGCGGCCGACAAAAGTGTCGTCCTTTCCTTCTGCATCCAAAGGTGTTGGGTATTGATTATTTGGAAGATCGTCTATAACGGTGACACCAGGAGCTTTTTTAAGAAGTTCGATGGCTTTTTCTCTGGTAATTTTTTTCTTTGTTTCAATGTTGATTGACTCTGAGTGCGCACGAATAACAGGAACGCGAACACATGTGGCAGTGATTTTAATAGAGTCGTCACCGAAGATTTTCTTTGTCTCATTCACCATCTTGATTTCTTCTTTGGTGTAAAGACCTTCTTGAGGAACATCGATATGTGGAATTAAATTATAGGCAATTTGATATTGAAATTTTTCGACATCTTTTTTCTCAATCGGTTCGCCGTTTGCAATCTTTTTTTGTTGTGCGCGAAGCTCAGCGATTGCTGGTGCCCCTGCTCCAGAAACAGATTGATAGGATGAAACAACGACACGTTTAATTTTTGCATAGTCATGCAAAGGCTTTAAAGCAACGACCATTTGAATGGTTGAACAATTTGGATTTGCAATAATTCCTTTGTTTTTGCTGATATCGCTTGGATTAACTTCTGGAACAACCAAGGGAACATTTGGATCCATTCGAAATTGACTCGTATTATCAATGACCACAGCTCCTGCCTTGACAGCGGAGGGTGCGTATTCTTTGCTAATCGTTGCTCCTGGTGAAAAAAGACCAATTTCAACACCTTTGAAAGCGTCGTGTGTAAGCTTAACGGCTTTAAATTTTCGTCCCTGAAGTTCGTATTCTGGGCAATCCTCTGGTCGAGAAGATATGGGGTAGAGTTCATTAATAGGAAAATTACGTTCCTCAAGAATTTTTAACATCTCTTGACCAACCGCACCTCTAATACCTACGATAGCAACGTTATATTTTTTCATTTTTTATTTTTTGTTAAAGTGTTTTAACAACTAAATCGCCAACTTCTGTCGTCGAATATCCCATTTTTCCTGCCGCAAGACTTTTTAGTTTTGTTGTGACAACAGTTTTTGCAGCTGTTTCAACTTTTTCAGATGCCTCTTTTTCGCCGATTTCCTTAAGAAGCATTGAAAGAGCACAGATGGCAGCCATTGGGTTGATAACATTTTTTCCAGTGTATTTTGGAGCAGATCCCCCAATAGGTTCAAACATCGAAACGCCGTTTGGATTAATATTGCCGCCTGCAGCAAGTCCCATTCCGCCTTGGATCATCGCACCCAAATCGGTAATAATATCACCAAACATATTGTCTGTGACGATGACATCAAACCACTCAGGATTTTTAATAAACCACATGGTTGTTGCGTCGACGTGGGCATAATCTGTTTTGACGTCTGGATATTCTTTAGCGATTTCATAAAAGCTTCTTTCCCAAAGATCAAAGGCAAAGGTTAGAACGTTTGTTTTTCCGCAAAGCGTTAGCATCTTTTTTTTGCCGTATTTTCTCGTGTATTCAAAAGCGTAGCGAAGACATCTTTCGACTCCTGCTCGCGTGTTGTGAGAAACCTGAAGAGCAATTTCGTCTTTTGTTCCCTTGTTCTGAAATTCTCCCAAGCCTTTGTAAAGCCCTTCAGAGTTTTCGCGCACAACCGTAAAGTTAATATCCTCTGGCTTTTTATTTTTGATTGGGCAAAAGCGCTCATCATAAAGCTTGATGGGTCTTAGGTTAATATATTGGTCAAGGTCAAATCGAGCTTTTAGCAAAATTCCTTTTTCTAAGATGCCTGGCTTAACGTCAGGATGTCCGATGGCACCTAGATAAATCGAATCAAATGTCTTGAGTTCTTCAACGGCTGAATCGGGCAGGATCTCTCCTGTTTTTAAATAGCGTTCGCCACCAAAATCATAAGAAACAGTTTCACACTTAAAGCCACATTGTTCGGAAATAGCTTCCAAAACTTTAAGACCTTCATTGATAACTTCAGGGCCTGTTCCATCGCCTGGGATAATAGCAAGTTTATAATTTTTCATTCATACTCCTTATTTTTATTCTTGAAACTTTTTAACGGCAAGTGTTGCGTTGTGTCCGCCAAATCCAAGAGAATTTGACAAGGCAACATTAACGGTTGTCTTTCGTGCTTCATTTGGTACATAGTCGAGGTCGCATTCTGGATCAGGGGTTTCATAATTGATGGTTGGCGGAATTATATCATTTTGAACTGCCATGACAGATGCAACAAATTCAATGCCTCCAGCAGCACCTAGCAAATGGCCTGTCATTGATTTTGTTGAGCTGATGGCAACTTTTTTAGCGTGATCGCCAAAAGCAACCTTGATCGCTAATGTTTCAGTTTTATCGTTTAAGCTAGTCGATGTTCCGTGCGCATTAATGTACGCTACATCTTCCGGTTTTAAATTAGCATCTTTTAGGGCTTGTGTCATAGCTTTAGCAGCACCGTGTCCAGAAGGCTCAGGAGCCGTGATGTGGTATGCATCAGACGTCCTGCCGTATCCAACAAATTCTGCTAGAATTGGTGCTCCTCTTTTTTGGGCATGCTCCAATGTTTCTAGAACAACAATGCCAGCACCTTCAGCCATAATAAATCCATCGCGATTTAAATCAAAAGGTCGGCTTGCTCTTTCAGGATCATCGTTTCGTTGAGATAGCGCCTTGATGGCAGCAAATCCACCAACACCCATTGGCGTATTAGCCGCTTCTGTTCCGCCAGCAATCATGATGTCCATTTCGCCAAATTGCATAAATCGAAGTGCATCGCCGATTGAGTTTGTTCCTGAAGCACATGCGGTTACGACACTCGTGGCCATACCCTTGGCACCTGTTTCAATAGCAACTTGACCAGCAGCCTCGTTAACAATAAACTGAGGAATAAAAAATGGAGAAATCTTTTTTGGCCCGCGCTTAATCAAGAGCGCATGATTACGTTCAAATGATTGCAGAGAGCCAACACCTGACCCAACAATAACGCCCATGCGGTCAGCATCAATGTTTTTTGTGTCAAGCTTTGCGTTTTTAACCGCTTCTCGAGACGCAATAACAGCAAGTTGTACAAAACGAGATAGTTTTCTTGCGTCTTTGGAATCAAAATAATCTTCTATATTGCAATCTCTAATATCGCCACAGATTTGCGATGCGAACTCTGTTGGGTCAAATCGATCAATGCGATGAATGCCACTTTTTCCATTAACTAAAGAATTCCAAAATTTTTCAACGCCTGTTCCAACAGGAGACGTGACACCCATGCCTGTGACAACTATTCTACGTTTTTTCATTAGTAATATTTCCAATAAATAACTTTGCCCCGACAAACAAAGCCGAGGCAAAATTTAATGTTTTATGAATGGACTTTAATTATTTACTAGCAGCTTTTTCTTCGACGTATTTGATAACATCGGAAACTTTACTCATTTTTTCAGCGTCTTCGTCAGGAATTTCAACATTAAACTCTTCCTCTAAAGCCATGATCAGCTCAACCGTATCTAATGAGTCAGCTCCAAGATCATCAACGAATGATGATTCAGGGTTTACCTCTTCAACCTTTACGCCAAGTTGTTCTGCGATGATTGATTTTATTTTTTCTTCGTTTGCCATTCACTGCCTCCTTTTTGATCTTTCGTCTACTAAATTAAATCGCCATTCCGCCATCAACTTTGATGGTTTGGCCTGTAATATATTCTGCTTCCTTTGAAGCGAGGAATAAACATGATCCAGCCACATCGGCTGGGGTTCCCATTCTTTTGAGAGGAACGCTTTTTAAGATTTCCTGGCGGGTTTCCTCTTTAAGCTGATCGGTCATTTCTGTCTTGATGTATCCAGGGGCAATCGCATTAACATTAATATTGCGTAATGCAAACTCTCGGGCCAAAGATTTTGTTAGGCCGATAATGCCTGCCTTGCTAGCTGCATAATTCGCTTGACCGATGTTTCCAAGAATTCCAATGACCGATGCAATGCTGATAATCTTACCCTTACGGGCTTTAAGCATTGGTTTAGAAATTGCTTTGCAGCAATTAAAGGTTCCTTTGAGGTTGACCTTGATGACGGCATCCCATTCTTCCTCTTTCATTCTTAAAAAGAGGTTGTCTTTTGTAATGCCTGCATTGTTAATCAATATATCAATACGTTTATATTTGTCAAGGATTTTGTTGACCATTTCTTCAACGGCAGATAGATTTGTGACATCGCATGGAAAATTGTCTGCAGAAAGCTTCAAGTCGTTAAATTCAGCTGTGGTTTTTTCGCAAGAGTCGTCATTAATGTCAGAGATAATGACAGTTGCGCCTTGGTTGGCAAACGCAAGTGCGATTTCTTTGCCAATGCCACGTGCGGACCCCGTAACTAAAACGATTTCATCTTTAAATTGCATTTTTAAATCCTTATGAATTTGAACAACATGTGAAATATGTATTTAACACAAGTGAATGAAACTATATTAGCAATATACCGTTAATTTGCAAGAAAAAAAATTAAAAAAAGTTAGTAAGTGTTTTATTTGCTTAATGTTTGTGCAGTTTTAAATTTTTTATGGTGCGATATTAAAGAAATTCGAGCTTAACTTCGATGATGCCTTGTTTGGATGCGTTGAGTTTTTCAAACGCAGCTTTGGTGAGGTCAATCACTCTACCCTTTTGGACATAGCGCTTGTGAGGTCCGCGATCGTTAACGCGAACGACAAGGGTTTTTCCATTGGTCATATTTGTGACACGGATTCTTTTGTTAAATCCAACGCCCCAGATCGCACAGGTCATGGCGTCCTCGTTAAAGATTTCATTGTTGGCGGTTCTACTTTTGATGCCAGGAGATCTTTGCGAATACCAAGAAGCTTTGCCAAAACGGGTTGCTTTTGGTTTTTCAAACGGCGTTGTCATTGCGGCCATGGCTTTTGGTAGGATACAAAGTGCTGCCAAAATAGCAACAATTGTTGAAATTTTTCTCATATAGCTATAATCCTTAAGGTTTGATTTCAGAAAGAATAGCATACAAAGAAGAAATGTCAAGGTGGATCTTAAGGCTTAAAGGGAGTTGTCGCTGGCATCATTTTCACTCGAGATAGATTCGACTTCGATGATGTGAGAGCCAGAATTGAGGCTGCCCTTAAATTTCTTGCGTATCCAGATTTTAAGAAGTGTGCGCGTCAAAGGGATTAAGAGAAAAAACCCAGTAATATCTGTAAGGAGTCCTGGCGTAAGAAGTAATATGCCGCCGATAAAGATCATGACTCCATCAATCATGTGCTCTGTTGGCATGCGCCCACCGTTTAGCTCGGTTTGTATGTTTTGAACAACGCGAAAACCTTCCATTCGCGCAATGTAAGCCCCTAAGACACCTGTGCCGATAATTAAAACAAGCGTATTAAGGATACCGAGCGATTCTCCGAGTTTGATAAAAATAAACAACTCAGTTGCGGGAATAATGGTAAATAGTAAGATGAGATATAAAAACATGTTTTTCTCCAGAAATTGATAGAAAAGTAATCCTTTACCTTTCACGGGTCAGCTTAATTGATACAGATTTTGAGTCTTTGATTGCGTTTGGTTTACAGATAATAACAGTTGTTTTCTCGATAGCATTGTTTGCCATGACAATGTCTAAAATAAAGTTTGCTAATTTTTCAATAAGAAAGAACTTAGTTTTTTCAGTCTTTTCTTTAATTTCTTGAGCGATTGTTTCGTAATTAACCGTATTAGATAAATCGTCAGATTCTTGAGCTTTGCTACTGTTATATATAAAGGAAAGGTCTACAGCGATATCTTGCGCCTCTTCCCGTTCGTAATGCTTTGTTCCGATAATGATGGACAAATGGATTTGATTGATAGTAATTTTGGCCATATTACCTAATAAGGCTTAAGAATTCTGAACGGGTTGAAATCTCTTCGCGGAATGCGCCCAACATGCAGGATGTTTTCATGACAGAGTTTTGTTTTTCTACGCCTCGCATCATCATGCAAAGATGTTGAGCTTCGACAACAACCGCCACCCCTTTGCATTTTGTGAATTTCATAAGAGTTTCAGCGATTTGTTTTGTGAGATTTTCTTGAATTTGAAGTCTGCGCGCAAAAACATCGACAATGCGAGCGATTTTTGAAAGTCCTATAATTTTTCCATCAGGGATATAGCCAACATGGCATTTTCCAAAAAACGGTAAAAGGTGATGTTCGCACATTGAATAGACTTCGATATCTTTGACAATAACCATTTCATCTGAGTCAGATTTAAAAATGGCACCATTGATAACAGTTTCGACATCTTCGTGATATCCTTTAGTAAGGTATTGAAATGCCTTAGCAGCGCGTTTAGGCGTATCTTTTAGTCCTTCACGTTCGATGTCTTCGCCGGTTGTCTTAATCAAGTTTTTGTAAAAGTTTTCCACGGATGAGCACCTGACTTATGGAGCGCAGCGAACATAAGTAAGCTGTGCGAATTTGTCCAGCTAAGCTGGATAAGTGATATTTATATTTATTCTAACAATACAGAACTATATCATAGAGTTTTTAGAGTGTCAAACTTCAAAGACTTTTCGCAAAAAATGTTGAGTCCCTATAAGATTATGTTATAATATCGCTCATATGAAATCAATTGCTGATTATCACAATCATACGTTTCTTTGCGGGCACGCCATTGGCGAGCCTTCAGAGTATGTTGATTATGCACTTAAAATCGGGCTTAAAGAAATAGGCTTTTCTGACCACGCTCCCTTGGTTTGTCATGATGATCCTACGATTACCATGAGCCTTGAACAGCTCCCTCGTTATCACAAGATGATTGAGGATGTTCAGAAGAAATATCAGGGTCAAGATATTAAAATTCGCCTTGGCATTGAGGCAGATTTTGTACCAGGTTTTGAAGAAAAGACAAAAACGATTCTTGATGGATATGCATACGACTATGTTATTGGATCTGTTCATTTTATCGGAGATTTTGCTTTTGATAATCCAGCACAAAAAGAACGTTTAAAAACGAATGACATTGATAAAGTTTATCGAGATTATCATGAGCTTTTACGTCAAAGTGCGCAGTCCGGACTTTTTGATATTATGGCGCATGTTGACTTAGTTAAGAAATTTGGTGATCGTCCAATAGGAGATTTGACAGACGATATTAAAGCGACGGCTGATGTTTTTAAGAAAACAGGTGTTGTGATTGAAATTAATTCTTCCGGCTTGCGAAAACCAGTTGGAGAAATTTATCCTTCTCTCTCCGTTTTAAAGATTTACTGTGAAACAGGTGTTCCTATCACATTTGGATCTGATTCTCATGCGCCAGATGAAGTTGGATTTAAATTTGAACAAGCTCTGGGACTTGCCCGTCAGGCAGGATACCGAGAATACGTTCTATTTGAAAAACGGCAGATTTCAGAAAAAGTTAAGCTCTAGTTTTTAAGCAGCCCTCTTTTGTCATCTCCAAGGATTTCTTGATTCCGTCAGTTTTAATCAGGCGATCATTTTTTTCAAGAGATATTTCCCATCGATTCTTTTTTTTCACAAAGAAAATATTAAATAATTGCGTTAAATGGGGTTCAGCAACAACAACGCTTTGGGTCGCAGCATTTTCACCAACAGAAAATTTTTTAAACACAATGCTTAAGTCTGAGCTTGTTTTATTTTTCAAACAAAATTTGTTTGGATTAAATTCTGGTACAACATGAGGGGTTATCTTAGCTTGTTTGCAGACGGGAATATCAAGATGCTTATTCTTGGTTAACAGAACGGAAAAGAATAGCTTTTGCCCTTCGTTTGACCAAAGACGCTCGAATCGTGTATTGAATTGCGGACGAAGAGAATCTTTTTTAATTTCAAATCCAATATTCTTGCTCTGTCTAAGAATCCATTCAAAATATGGCTTAAAATCTGTGACAACTTGAAAATGCCCACCTTTTTTAAGACGGCTATTGACGATTTTTAGAAAATTTTTATGAAATAATCGTTTTTTATAATGACGTTTTTTGGGCCACGGAAATGGAAACAATGAGTGCGCGTAAGCAATTGAACGATTTTTAAATAATCGCTCAAAGGCAACGTAGGCATCGACGCACAAGAGACGGATATTTTTGACTTTTGCACGATTGATACGCTTGACAACTTTTTGAATAAGACTAAATTCAATTTCGATGCCGATAAAATTTCGATTAGGATATTTTTGTGCTTGAGCGACCAAGTATTCGCCATTGCCGAAACCAATCTCAACAAAGAGCGGCGCCTTTCTCTTGAACGTCTTGTCCCAGTCAATGGGATGCTGATCGCAAAAGTGTGAAACAAGAAATTTACTAATATTTTTTTTGGATATATTGCTCAAGGATTTTGATAAAATTTGATTTAATGATTTTACCATTAAGTTTTTTTAATAGTTTTCCATCGACGTAAACAACGGCTGTCTTTTTTTCTCCACGCCCCGGAAGACTCAATCCAATATCAGCATGCTGGCTTTCTCCAGGCCCGTTAACAACACAACCCATAATCGCGATTTTAAGCTGTGTGACTTTTGGATATTTTTTTATCCAGACAGGCAGTCGTTTTTGAATGTGTGCTTTAACAGAATCTGTTAATGATTCAAATAATTTGCTTTCCGTTCGTCCGCACCCAGGACAACTGATAACTGTTGGGGCAAAGAAGCGAAAGCCCATAGATTGCAAAAGCATTTGGCAGCATTTAACTTCTTGGGTTCTTGGCATATCTTTCTTTGGCGTTAAAGAAATTCGAATCGTATCTCCTATGCCTTTTTGCAAAAGAACAGAAATCGCAGATGCACTTTTGATAACACCGTCAAGCCCAGAACCGGCTTCAGTAACACCTAGATGAAGTACGTAGTTGCATTTCTTTGAAAGCATTTCGCAAACGGTGATTGTATCTTGAGTGTCTGACATTTTGACACTTAAAACAATCTTGTTTTTAGATAATCCAATTTTTTCTGCTTTTTGTGCGCTTTGAATGGCACTTTTTACCAGGGCATCACATAAAATCTGATGTGAGCTTTTTTTATTTTTAGATTTCTTGTTTTTAGATCGAAGCGTTTTAAGGATGTTTTGATCAATAGATCCGCTATTAACACCAATGCGAATAGGTTTCTTATTTTTAATAGCGATTTTTATGATTTCAATAAATGGATCATTTTTGCTGGAGGCGTAGTTAACGTTTCCAGGATTGATGCGATATTTGTCCAAAGCTTTAGCGCTTTGTGGAAATTTCTTAAGGAGAACGTGGCCGTTATAATGAAAATCGCCGACAATAGGTGTTGAATAGCCATTCTTACGCAATTGAGAGATGATTTTGGGAATCCCAGCCATTGCTTTATTGTCGTTGATAGTTAGACGAACCATTTCGCTACCGGCACGGCTTAGTTGTTTTATTTGTTTTACTGTTTCTTTAATATTGGCAGTTTGCGTATTGGTCATCGATTGGATAGCAATAGGGTGTGCATCTCCGATTGAAATATTTCCAATTTTAACTTGTGGTGTTTTTCTTCGTTTAATCATTTCGCTTAATAGAAAGTGGTTCTATAATAAAGATAAATGTGATACAATTTGTCAAAATTATACTCAATTGACTAAGGGAATGCAATGGAAATATATTTAGCTCACACACAAGGTTTTTGCGCTGGCGTTGCACGCGCAATCGATATCGTAAATCGCGTCTACGAAAAACACAACACCCCTCTCTATGTTTTTCATGAAATTGTTCACAACACGCTTGTTGTTGAAAGTTTTAAGAAAAAAGGTATTCAATTTGTTGATGATTTAAGCGATGTGCCAGATGGTGGACGTGTTATTTTTAGCGCACACGGTGTGTCGCCTAAAATTATTGAAGATGCGCAAAAAAAGAATTTAATCTTTTTTGATGCAACCTGCCCTCTTGTTCATCGCGTCCATAAATGTGCGAGTGAATTTTCCAAAGATGGTATTGATGTGATTTTGATTGGACACAAAAAACATCAGGAAGTCATCGGGACAAAAGGCTATGTAGATCCAAGCCTTCTTCATATTATTCAAGGTGAGGATGAAGTCGAGAATCTTTTAATTGATTCTTCTAAAAAGGTTGGATACGTGACGCAAACAACTCTTTCTTTAGATGATACAAAGAATTTGGTGCAAAGATTAAAGGCACGTTTTCCAAGCTTGATTGATGCCAAAGTTGAAGATGTTTGTTATGCTACGCAAAATCGACAGAATGCGGTTAAAGAATTGTGTAATGCATGTGATACGATTATTATTTGCGGATCATCGAATAGCTCAAATAGCAATCGATTAAGAGAATTAGCTGAAAAATGCGGTGTTGAAAGTTATTTGATAGATTCTGCAGATGAAATTAAATTGTCTATGTTGAACAATAAAGAAAAGATTGGCATCAGCTCTGGTGCATCGGTTCCGGAGAGCGTTGTTCTTGATGTCATTGATAAGATAAAGAGTGAATTTCCTGTTTCAGAAATACATATTTCGGAAAGCCCGGAAAAGCAAGTGGCTTTTCCAATTCCAGAGATTTAAAAGGAGCGTCAAATTGGCTAAATTAATAATCGATCAGATAGAGTATGAAATCCTCGACGGAGAATCAATTTCGGAGATTTGTCAGCAGGCGGGTGTCCGTTTTGATTGTAATACAGGTGTTTGTGGATCGTGTCATATTAAAATTTTAGAAGGCGCTGAGAATTTAAGCGAGTTAACGCAAGAAGAAACAGATCTTGGAATGGATCAGGATAATCGCCTGGCTTGCCAGTGTCATATTAAAACAGGTATTGTGAAAATTACATTTTAAAATGAACCTATTGTCTTTACAGTCAATATCCGGTGTTACGGTTGAAGAAAATGCATCTTTTTCTAAATGCACAACGTTTCAACTTGGAGGAAACTGTCCTTTTTTGATTACCTGTTCAGCGGTAGCGCAATTCGAGAACGTTATTAAATTCTTAAGAGATAAAAGTATTTCATTTATTGTTATTGGCGAAGGGTCAAACCTTGTTGTTTCCGATAGCGGCGTTAAGAATGTTATTGTTCGCTTTGTTTCTAAAGAGCCAGATATTCAGCTTAATGGTTGCAAGATTACAGCACCATCGGGTACAAGTTTAGATGAAGTTGTTTTATTTGCAGCTCAAAATGGACTTAAAGGTCTTAATTTTGCAAGTGGAATTCCTGGCACGGTTGGTGGTGCGGTTTGCGGTAACGCCGGAGCGTTTGGTCAGCAAATAAGCGATAGCTTGTTTTATATAAAACTTTTGGGACCAACTGGAAAAATACGCATTGTTGAGCCTGAAGCTTTAAATTTTAATTATCGAGATTCAAATATCGCTCAAAACGGTGATATTATTTTGTCGGTGACATTTGCTCTTCTCCCTGAAGATCCAGATGCCCTTTTGTATGAGCGAAAGAATATTTTAAAGGAACGTAAAGAAAAACATCCTGATTACAAAAAGATACCTTGTGCAGGAAGTTTTTTTAAGAATATTGAAAGTGAAGACGGACGCAAAGCGGCCGGAGCTCTTTTAGATCAGGCAGGGGCAAAAGAGATGATGGTTGGTGGTGCGGCGGTTTTTGAAAAGCATGCCAATATCATTGTTAAAAAAAGTAAAGATTGTTCTTCTCAGGACATTTTTGATTTGTCACAGAAAATGGCTGAATCCGTAGAAAAAAAGTTTGGTATTGAGCTTCAGCGAGAGGTTTTGTTTGTCGGCGAGTTTAAAGATGGAAAGAATCAACTTAATCGTTGTATCTGGTAGCTACCCACCAATTCGATACATTTCAATCTTATTTCGGTTTTTATTGTTAGCGCAAAAACGCATCTCAGAGTACTGATCTTCTCTTTTATTCCAAATATTCTGAAGGACTTTAAAGAGTTCAGCATTATTTTTGTGCAGATGTTTTTTAAGGTCAAATGCATTTTCAGCAAAAAGGCAAGTATAAAGTTCTCCACCCGATGAGAGTCTTAGGCGATTACAGTCTTGGCAAAAGGGCTGACTAATCGATGAGATAAACCCAATTTCCCCTTTTCCATTTTTGTAAGCATAGCGTCTAGCAACTTCTCCTCGATAGTTTTGTTCCAGAGGTGCAACTGGAAAGGTTTCATGAATTTTTCTTAGAATGTTGATTGAAGAGATGACGTCTTTTTCTGACCAATTGTTTTCAGTCCCAACATCCATGTATTCGATAAAGCGAACAATGTGTTTTGTATTTCTAAAATATCTTACAATAGGAATAATTTCTGATTCATTCATCCCTTTTTTAACTAGAACATTAATTTTTAGTGAAGAAAATCCAGCTTGTTCACAGGAGGTGATACCGCTAAGTACGTTTTGCGGTGATCCAAATCCACCGGTCATTTTTTTGTAAATTTTTTCATCAAGTGAGTTTAAGCTAACGGTAATGCGGTCAAGACCACTCTTTTTAAGTTGAATCGCCTGGTCGGAAAGCAGATAGCCATTTGTGGTTAATGCCAGATCTTCAATTCCCAAAGCTTTAAGTTGTTTGATTAAAAAAGAAAGATTTTTGTAAAGGAGCGGCTCTCCTCCTGTCAGGCGAATTTTTTTGACACCCAGATCGATAAGGATTTTTGAAATTCGAAGAATTTCATCAAAGCTAATAAGCTGTTTTTTTTTGCCGAGACTTTGAGATTGTTTTGTTGGCTTACAATGAGGGCAAGAGAAATTGCACTGATCTGTTAGTGATATGCGTACATCATGAAGCGGTCGATTTAACTGATCAATACAATGAGTTTCTGTTGCAGAAAAATTTAAGGGCATTTGAAGCGTTGGCATTGTTATCCTTGTGATTCGACTTTGATATCAGGATTATAGTGTTCTTTTAGAGCAGCTTCGATAGCCATAAGAGTTCCCATTTTTGCGTGAGGACATCCTCCGCAGGCGCCTTGGTATTCAATGGTTAAAATATTATCGGCGAGGGTGATGAGCTTAAGATCTCCTCCGTCTTTTTGCATAAAAGGGCGAACAGTGTGATTTAGAATAGCGTTTATTTTTTCGAACTCTGGATTTACTTCTGTCATGATGACTCCATTGTAAATTGGTTACACTGTAGTTCCGATTTGTCCTGCTAGGCCGCAGGACTTATGGAATAAATTCACACAGGCTGACTTGGCGCTTCTTTTAGTCGCGTAAGTCAGGTGTTCATTTATGGTTTGGCCTATAAACTTTGATAACTGTTTCATCGCATTCAAGCGATATGTTTGCAATAACCTCAAGGCAATCAGGAATAGCTGGAAAGACAGCTTCTAAGCATTGAGCGATTGACTTAGGATTTCCTGGTAAATTTAAAATCAGTGTCTTATTTCGAACGCCGGCTGTTTGACGTGACAAAATTGCCGTCGGTACATATTTTAAGGAAACGCAGCGCATCAATTCACCAAAACCAGGTAACATTTTTTCACAAACAGATTCGGTGGCCTCTGGAGTTACATCTCTTTTAGCTGGCCCTGTCCCTCCTGTTGTTACGATTAAGCAGCAGTTTTCTTGATCGCTTAATGTAATAATTTGAGATTCGATTTCTTCTTTTTCATCAGGTGAGACGCGATAAACAGAATCCCATGAATTCTTTAAATAGGCCCCTAGAATCTCTTCGATGGCCTTGCCAGAGACATCTTCGTATTCTCCTTTAGAAACACGATCTGAAACCGTTAGAATTCCAATTTTGATTTGATCTTTTGAAGTCATTTGAGCTTAACCGAGGAGTTTGTCGCCAACGGCCCAATTCTCACCGTTAACCTCATCAAAAACAACATAGGTGTGATCTTTTGGTTTGTTTGCAACTTTTTCAAGAGTTTCGGTAAATTCAGCTGCAATTTTCTGTTTTTGTTCTTTAGTTATTTTTCCAACTAATTTAACATTAATATACGGCATAGTTTATTCCTTTGATAAAACAAAAATTCCGACGTGGGCAAATAAATTTGGCCAGAATGAAATTTCTTGATTACGCGACAAAGCGCGTTTTTTTTCAATTTTAATATCATAATGATCACAGAATCTTTGAAAATCTTTAATGCTTAAGAATTTTACGTTTGGCGTGTCATACCATTGATCAGGTAATTCTTTTGTGATCGGAACGTTGCCTCTAAAGCAAACCTGAAAACGACCATTGATGTGGCAGAAGTTTGGGATTGCAACAATAACCTTTTTACCCACACGTAAAGATTCGAGAATAACTTTTTTAGGATTTAAGACCTGCTGTAAACTTTCGTAGAGAATAATATAATCAAATCGTTTGTTTGAATAATCTAGAAGCTCTGTATCGATGTCGCCGTGAATAACAGTTAAGCCCTTTTCAATGCAGGAATGAACAGCCTTTTCGTCGATTTCAATGCCAGCACCTCGTATGTTCTTTTTTTCTTTAAGCAGAGACAAAAGATCCCCGTTACCACATCCAAGGTCTAAAACTCTTGCGTCTGGATTAATGAGATCAGTGATGATTTTATAGTCTAAACGTCGCGTCATTTTATTTGCTTTCCTTTTTTAGGAAGTTTGTAATTAAATCTGATTGTCCATCGGCTTCAATTAAAAAAGAATCGTGTCCGTACGAGCTTTTGATTTCGCAACTTGAAACATCCGCATCGTTTATTTTAAGCGCTTTGATCATTGATTTAAGCTGATGCGTTGGATATAGCCAATCCGACGTAAATGTGATTACGAGAAAATTCGCTTTCACATTCTGAAAGACAACGTCTAAACTTTTTTCTTCAGATAGATTAAAATAATCAAGCGCTTTTGAGATGTAAAGATACGAATTTGGATCGAATCTTTGCACAAAGCTCTCTCCTCGATATTTTAGATAACTTTCGACTTGAAAGTCTTGTGAAAAATCAAAACCAACGCGTTCTTTATCGATCAACTGACGTCCAAATTTTTTATCCATAGATTCATCGCTCATATATGTGATGTGTCCAACCATGCGCGCAAGTCCAATCCCTGTTGATGGAGGTTTTTTATCATAATAATCTCCATTGTTCCAATTCGGATCGGTCATGATCGCTTGACGGCCTACTTCATGAAAAGCAATCTGTTGCGCGGTATGTCCTGTATTTGTGGCAATCACAATCGCTGAATTAACAGAGTCTGGATAAAGAACAGACCATTTTAAGGCTTGCATCCCTCCCATAGACCCACCAGCAACAGCGTGTAGTTTTTTGATGCCTAGACGATCAATAAGAGCCTTTTGCACAACAACCATGTCTTTGATTGTGACAACGGGAAAGCTTAAGCCATATGGTTTTTTTGTTTCTGGATTAATAGAGGACGGGCCTGTTGTTCCTTTACACCCGCCTAGAACATTCGATGAAATAATAAAATATTTATTTGTATCAAACGCTTTGCCAGGACCAATCATATTGTCCCACCACCCTGGTTTTTTATCGCCTTTATGCAGGCCTGCAGCATGAGCATCGCCAGACAGAGCGTGGCAAATTAAGATCGCATTTGATTTATCGCTATTTAGCGTTCCGTACGTTTCGTAAGCAATCGTAATCGGTCCAAGCTTTAGTCCGCTTTTAAGCGTTAAGCTGTTTGGCCGCTCAAAACATGTGATTTGTTGAGTTTCAACTATTCCTAAATTTTTTGTCATAAATAAGCACCTAACTTATGGAGCACAGCGAACGTAAGTTAGCTGTGCGCATTTATCCCAGGGAGCGTTAGCGACCGCGGGAATTTTTTAATTTAACTTCAAAAGTTTAGCACAGCCAATAATAGGTGTCAACTTGTCTAAAATAGGCCTAAATAACCAAATCTCCCTTTAATCCAAAGGCCGATGCGCTCTTTATTTTGACATTTACAAATTGTTTTGGTGCGCAATCTTTGGCCTTAAACGATACCGTCTTGTTGGTTTTGGTTCGGCCACAGAAATTTCCGGCTTCCTTCTTTCTATCAATGAATTCAATTAAGACTTCTTGGGTTGTTCCAATTAATTTTTGGTTATTTTCATGCGAAATTTCTTTTTGCAGTTCATTGAGCTTCACAATGCGTTCTGTTTTCTTGTCTGGGCTCACATCATCTTTGTATTTTTTGGTCGCAACGGTTCCCGAGCGAGGTGAATATTTAAAAATAAAGGCGGCATCAAATCGAGTTTTTTTAACCACATCGACTGTATCTTTAAAATCTTTTTCAGTTTCGCTTGGAAATCCAACGATAATGTCGGTTGTAATGGCGATGCCAGGACATGCTGCCCGTATCTTTTCAGCAAGTTTAAGATATCCTTGTTTTGTATACGTGCGGTTCATTTTTTTTAAGATGCGGCTGCTGCCAGCCTGAAGCGGAAGGTGAACGTGTTTTATACTCTTGGGATTGTTGGCAATAACTTTGATAAGTTTATCTGGGAAATCTTTCGGGTGCGGTGACATAAAATGAATACGCTTGATTCCATTGATCTTACTAATTTCATTGATAAGATCTGGAAAATCTTTTTTGCCGTCTTTGTACGAATTGACATTTTGTCCTAAAAGAGTAACTTGAGGGTAACCTTCTTTTGCTAATTTTTTAATTTCTTTAACAATGCCGTTAAAATCCCGACTTCGTTCACGACCGCGAACATAAGGCACAATGCAGTAGGTACAGAAATTATTGCACCCTCGTGATATGGCAACCCAGGCGTTGATGCCGTCTTCTCGTGTTGGATAGATATCCGAATAGGTTTCGGTATCAGATAGCGCATAATCAAATGTTTTTAATTTTGTCTTTTGTACTTCTTCGATAAGGTTGGGAAGTTTTTTGTAGCTGTCAGGCCCAGCGATAAAGTCAACGCCAAGATTTTTTGTGGTCAGGAGTTCTTCTTTTTTGTCTGCCGCCATGCATCCTAAAATGCCGATTAAAACAGGTTTACCCTTAAGATCGTGGCGAATTTTATGGATTAGGCCTATAATTTTTCGATTAGCATTCTCGCGAACCGAACACGTATTCAACATAATGATGTCAGCGTTCGATTCGTTTTCGACAAATCTAAATTTCTTTTTAAGAAGAATCGACCGAACGAGTTCGGAATCATATTCGTTCATTTGGCACCCATAGGTTCGCAAGTATATTTTCACAAAGCGAACCTAGTCATGGGTGCTCCTGTGTTTATCCCCGCTGCTTCGCTTCGCTTTGCAAAGCAAAGCAAAGCGACGGGGATACGGAGATAATTTATTATTTTCATATATTATTTTCACATATTCTTTTTATTTTGATAAGTTTTTATTAATTTCTTTTTCTGTGTTCTTGTTATTTTTTTTAATCTTCTTTCAGCGTTTAGCGCATTCTTGTAATATCGATATTCCTTAGCATAAACTAATTTAATAGGTCCTTTTCCTCTTAAATATTTAGCACCATGCCCTTTTTCGTGTAATTTAATTCGATTTTCTATATTGCTTGTGTATCCAGTGTAGTAATATTCATTTTTGCATTCAACGATATACACATAGTATAATCCTATTCGTTTAGGCGATTTATTCATTTATTGATTTTCTTCCAAGCGTGAAGCGCGAAAAGCGAGCGTGGCCAGCCGTAGGTTCGAATATGTACAATTTTATTTTTCATTGCTTTTTTGATTTTAATTTGACAATTTTACTAAAATTAAGAATTATTTTATATTTTTCTTTAAAAAAAATGTATACCGAATGGCGTCAACTGGACAGACATTTAAGCATCGAGCACAGCTAAAACAATCTGCGGGCATTTTTTTGCCTTTAACTCGGTCTTCTGCAGCTTTTAAAGGGCACGCCTTTATGCAGGCACCGCATTGGGTGCATTTTTCTTTGTCAATTTTAACACGAAAGATGCTGAATTTTTCAGCTATCCAGGAAATTAAACCAAAAGGACAGATAAGCTGGCAAAATGGACGGTAAAAAACAAGTGATACTAGCAAGGTAATGATGACTGTCAGAAGAAGACTTAATGTTTCGAAATCAAGATTAAATAGATTAAAAGGGTTAACATAGTGATAGATTACAAATCCTTTGCGTCCTCCAATAATCCCAAACAGAAAAAGAAATGTGGTTATAAAAAGGCATGCACGGATTGTGTTTGTGAGCACAAAAGGAAGTTTTTTTTCTTTGATTTTTCGCAAAATTGGCATGCTGTAGATAAGTTCTTGTAAAGCGCCAAAAGGACACGCCCAGCCACAGATAATTTTATTTCCAACAATGGCTAATATAATAAAGAATACAAAGGCGACTATTTTGACCATAGGGTCAGGATAAAGTCCAATCATGGATTTGAAGACCTTCACAATACTTTCCATTGGGTTAGGTGATTTACCGAGGAGAAATCCAGCTATTGCTACAGAAAGCAAGAGAGAAATAATGTATGGAGTGCGGGGATACCAATCATGGCGGTTTTTAATATCTGATCCATCTGGACGTCCCAGTCTTACAAGAAACACAAGCCCCCACGCAAACAATGCGATATAAACATAATATTTGAGCATAGAATCACGATGAGATAGCAGATGTTCAACGCTATGCTGAAGGGTCTCTTCGGTGATTCCCATCGAACTAAGAGATTTTTTTTTGGGAGCATCGAGCTGCAGATCTAATTCGCGAGCAAGAGCTTTGCCTGTAACTTCGAGTTTTGGGGCAATATCCTGAATAGACATATTAATATTGAAATTAGCCGTCTTTTCTAATTCGCTTGGTGAGTTCGACAAAACTCCAAAGGATATGACCGCAAACATTCCCACAACAGTCGTAAGCAGCCAAATTTGTTGTTTGAAAGAAATCTGTGAGAGCCAGGACGTAGTTTTCATTTTTTCCCCATAATAAGTTAATGCATCAATGTTTTCAGAAACTTTTTTTCTGAAATTGTTACCAAATTTTATTTAAATAATTTGTCAATATCGTACAATACTGCATCCATCGGCCAGCCAAAAGTTCGAAGAAAAATATTTCCCATCTAACCATTCCTTTTTTGCCTTATAAAATCATTTTAAAGACAATCCTTGAACCTAAAACAATTAAAATTAATCCGCACAACACCTTTATCATCATTTTTATTTTTTTGTTTTGTGACAAGAGGCTTGATGCTTTTGCTGAAAACATCATTAAGATAACAAGAGGAGAAATGACAGTCCCAAAACCAAAGACAAAAGAAAAAATAATCGCATCTAAAGGCGTGCGTGAAACAACCACAATATAATTTAAAATTCCTAACAGAGGAGGGCATGGAGAAAAACCAACGAGCAATCCAAAGAGTCCTACATTTTTGACATGCCCTTGATGCAACCGCGAACAGAGCATAGACAGCCTTGCGCCTTTATCGAAAATCGTTGCGACTCCAAGCAAAACAATAAAACAGCCTAAGAAAAGATATATGGATTGTGAGTATCTTTGAAGGACTGGATCTTGTAACGCTTTTGTGCCAAAGGCACAAATTAATCCTAAAATGACATAGCTGAAAAGCTTTGAAACGGAAAAGGTCAAATAAGATAAAAATGATTCTCTAAGAGATTTTTTATGGGCGGCAGCATAGCTTATCAACAATGGACCGCAAAAACTAAGGCAAGGACCTGACCCAAGAATAATTCCAGTAAGAAATAAATAATATAGATTTTCTTTCATGTTCTGTGTAGGATAATATACGCTATAAAGGAAAAATTGTCTATGATTAGGTTCGTAATTCTTGGTTTTGTCAGCATCATCCTTCAGCTCGCATGTTTAAGGGAATTTACTTTCTCGATTGCAAAAAACGAATTAGCGCTTATTTTGGCTTCTGGGCTTTGGTTTATCTTCTGTTCTGGCGGAAGCCTTGTCGGCACAAGAAGAAAACTTTTCCCTCTTTCTTGTTTGCCTCTTATTTTCTCTATTGTTTTTTGTTTTTCTATAAGCGTCTGTCATCTTGCTAAATTATTAATTGGATTAAATTATTATGAAACGACTGGCTTAAATGTCGCCATTTTACTTGGCGTTCTTTTAATCGGACCATTAAGCTTTCTTGCAGGATATTCTTTCGGCACGCTCTGTCGACTATACTTAAAACATAATCCTTACTCATCTAAAACACTTTCACAATTTTTTGCTTATGAAGCCCTGGGAATCTTTTTAGGAGGAGTTGCTTTTTCATTTTGCTTATCAAGTTACTCAAATCCTTTTATCTTTGTTATCTTGCCGATATTATTTGTACCAAAATTATATTTTAAAAAAGGTAAAAAAATTATTCTATCCGTAATGCTTCTTTTCTTAAGCGTTGCGTTTTTTTTTAGTTTCACATCTATCCTAAAAAAAGAATTCAAAGGTGCGGACATTCTTATGAACCTCGGATCTCCATATGGCCCGATCATATTAGCTAAAAAATTTGGAACAGAATTTTTGTATGTCAACGGCTCGCTAGCTGCGACAAGCGAAGATAAGATGTGGAATGAGAAATTTGTTCATATCAGCCTTTCTGCTAAAGGTAATGCCAAAAATGTTCTTTTGATAGGGCCATATTTTGTCGACCAAATTAATGAAATTATGAAACATCACATCGCTCAGCTGGATTGCGTAAGCATCAATCCTGTGCTCTCGCGTCTAGCACAAGAAAAAATTACGCGGAATCATCGCTCCGACATCAATTTTATAACAAACGATCCCCGTCTCTATATTGCAAAAACAAACAAAAAATATGACTGCATTCTAATGAACATCTCCTTCCCTGCCAGCATAGAATTGAATCGTTATTTTTCGGTGGAATTTTTTAATCTTGTGCGATCGCATTTAAATAAAGAAGGCGTTTTTTCTTTTCACATTCCTTCCAAACGTGACATTCTAAGTCCGAACATCTTAAATTTTAATTCTTGTATCATAAACACTCTTGATCGGGCATTTCCTCATAGGCTTCTTGTCCCCTCAGACACTATGATCATCATGGCAGCAAACACTCCTTTTGCCTCAACCCGTTTAATAGACAATTTTCTAAAGGCAAAAATTCGAAGTGATTATATTACCGCTTATTATTTAAAAGATTTTCTGGATCCCAGTCGACAGCAATATTTTGAGCAAATGTTAAACACCAACATAAGTATAAATAAAGATTATTCGCCTACAGGGTTCCTTTATTATCTTTTGCTCCAACAAGCCAAATTCTATCCAAATTTATCAATCCATGTTCGGCAAACAAAACATATAATAACTATTGCGTTCATTGTCGTTGTCTTGTTCCTTGGAATCGCTGGCTTCTTTAAGAGAAAAAAGTTTTTAATTGTCAATGCGGCCCTTATCGGATTCTGTTCCATTGGCATGATGACAACAATATATGTCATCTTTCAAGTTTGTTCCGGAGCGTTGTTCTGGAGGATGGGAATTTTGATCGGTTTATTTATGCTGGGATTAAGCCTCGCGACATTTTATGTAAATTTTTCACTGGAAAAGATATCGACCACCAGGCGCACATTAGCCTACCTCTACTTCTTCTGGGGAATTTTAATTTTAATTTTATTTTTAGGAGTAAAAATTATTGAACAGAAGACTTATATGACATCCATCCTTTATCTTTGCGCGGTTATGGCCGGAGGGTTGACAGGGGCTGGTTATCCTATTCTGACAAATCTTATCTTAAAGAATAAAGCCAATCCGAAAAATATAACGGCATGGATTTATTCTTCTGATCTGGTCGGTTCCTTTTTAGGAACCATTCTTTTTTCGGTTCTCTTTATCCCTTTTCTGGGAATAACCCGAAGCTTGTGGATGCTTGTTTTTCTTGTGCTAGTCTTTGGGATAAAAAATTTCTTGATGAGATAAAAAACGGTCTATGGTAGGTCTTAACGCCAAATCCCTGCGATCTTTTCTCCACAAAAAGGACATTTTCCTTCTTTAAGATTATTCTCTAGAATCGTATACCCTCGTCGTTTGATTAGCATCTTTCCGCAACGTGGACATCTTGTGTCTTCGCCGATTTGTTGCGGAATATTCCCGATATAAACAAAATTAAGCCCCACTTTTTTTGCAATATCATACGCCCGAAGCAAGCTGGACAGCGGCGTTGGAGAAAGGTTTGTAAGTTTGTACATTGGGAAAAATCGTCCAAAATGAATTGGCGTGTTCTTCCCTAAATTATCCTTGATCCACTGACAGAGCTGTAAAATTTCTTCATCGCTATCATTTCCTCCCGGGATTATTAGATTTGTTATCTCGAGCCACACCCCTTCTTCTTTTAATATTTTTAAAGTATTCAAAACTACGGCTAGATCGCCTTGTATAAATGTAGAATAAAATTCATCGCTGAAGCCTTTAAGATCAATATTAGCGGCTTTAATATATTTCGCTATTTCTCTTAGCGGTTTTTCTTGAATAAATCCTGCTGAATGCATTACGCAATCTATGTTTTGTTTTTTTGCCTCCTTAGCAATGTCCAACATATACTCAAAAAATATGGTAGGCTCTGTGTATGTAAAGGCAATCGTTTTTGAGCTGCTTTGCTTTGCCATCTCAACAACTTTTTTAGGCGAGACAAATTCTACGTCTACTTTTTCAGCATCTAATCGAGATATCTCCCAATTTTGACAAAACTTGCATCGCAGATTACACCCTGCCGTCGCAAGAGAAAAAGATTTTGTCCCTGGATAGACATGATTTAATGGTTTTTTTTCAATCGGATCCACATGAAGAGCAACAGGTTGCCCATAGGTTAGCGCATACATCTTGCCTTTAATGTTTTTCCGTGCCTGGCACAATCCCTTTTGTCCATCTTTTAGAATACATCTGCGAGGACATAGTTGGCACTGGATTCTTTCGTCATCAAGATTTATCCAATACAAAGCTTCTTTAAGATTAACCAAAGGTCCTTTTTCTTTTAAGTCAGCTTTCGAATCAAGGGTAATCTTTTTTTCTTCTCCGATGTCGCGCACGCCTCCTTTTTTCCATCCGAAAAGAAGAATGATAAAAATCAATCCCGCAATTCCAACTAGCTGTATATAAAATTTTACTTGATTATTTTTTTGTGCTTTTTTAATAAGATTAAGAATTTTCATAATTTTATTCAACTTTCTTACACGCCCTTGTTGCAATAAGATTAACCCCGAGGCCTAAGAAGTCTCTTTGAATGACTTCACCACAATGAACAGGGTCGTGTATTCGTAGTTGCTTAATTTCTCTCATAGCTGTAATAAGTTTTGCTTTTGAAATTGGCTTATTTGTTTTAACAGGAATCATCTTAAATTCTAGCCCTTCGGCTAAAACAGATGATGTCAGCACCCTTGTGGGGTTTGTTATTTCTGCGCGCACGTATGCCTCGCCTTTTTCGCAGCTGTTTCCGGTGATCTCAACAATTGTGCCCTCGTCAAGCGTAACGGTAATCTCGCAGCCTTTAGGGCATTCGATACATATGAATTTTTTTGTCAAACGAGGCTCTGTCATAAACGACTCCCTAGAAATTCTGCAGCTTGTTTTCCGGCGATTTCACTGTCGAGGGAAACAGAATCCGCTAAATCATAAACTTTGTAAGAATTTCCACAGACAAACAATCCTTTAATCGATGTTGTGTTAAGTTCGCTGGATACAGGGCAATTTGTTTTCTTGTCGATGGCAACCCCGGCCATTTCAATTAATTCATTCTCTGGAATCAATCCAACAGATACCAAAACAGTATCGCAATCGATTGAAAATCCTGAATCCTCTATAGGATTGAAATGATCGTCGACCTTGATAACAGCCACTTTTTCAACACGTTTATTGCCATAAATACGCGCAATTTTATGACTAAAATAAAGCGGAATATCAAAATCGTTTAAACATTGAACGACATTACGAATAAGCCCTCGACTTTCTTTTTGAATTTCAACAACAGCTTTGACTTTGGCACCCTCAAGCGTCAGGCGACGCGCCATAATCAGACCAATGTCGCCGGAGCCAACAATCACGACTTCCTTTCCAGGAAGAAGGCCTTCAATGTTTATTAATTTTTGAGCAAGTCCAGCAGAAAATATTCCTGCAGGCCTCGTACCTGGAACATGAATCATCTCCCTTGTTTTTTCACGACACCCCGTTGCCATAATGATTGTTTTGGCTTTAACTTGTTGAAGGCTTCCGGGTTTTAATATGGTAAGAATTTTATGGGGTTCTAATTTTACAACAAATGAACGAAGACTAACTTCAATTTGTTTGATGGATCGGATTTCATCAGTAACTTTTTGCGCGTATTCCGGACCTGTCAAAATTTCTTTAAAATATTCAAGGCCAAATCCGGGATGGATGCATTGGTTGAGTATTCCGCCTAAGCGCTGGTCGCGTTCAATGATAAGAACATCTTTGACGCCATTTTTGTAGGCACAAAGAGCGGCTGCCATTCCAGCTGGGCCTCCTCCAACAATAACAAGATCTCTCTCAGTCATTGTCACGCTCCTTGGTGACGATTTCTGAACCGGAACCGTTTTTTGTAATTTTAGTCGGTGATTTTTTTAAACTTTCAGAAAGAATTTTCATGATACGAGTTGTACAAAATCCGCCGTGGCAACGGCCAGCTTGCGCACGTGTCCGGAATTTAATACCATCAAGCGTTGTTGCGCCTCGAGCAATGGCGTCTTCAATTTCTTTTCGTGATACCATTTCACATCGACATACAATATCGCCGTACGCGGGATCTTTTTCAATGAGTTTTTTTGTTTTGCGAAGTGATGTCTCAAATAGATGAACCGTCTTCTTTCGGTGCGAATGAAACACTTTTCTCTTTTTTAATTTTAATCCTGCCGATTTTAAAATATCGCAAACCATGAGCGCAATCGCAGGTGCGGCAGTCAGCCCCGGAGACTGAATGCCTGCCACATTGATAAATCCAGGCACTTTGTTTTCATGACGGATAATAAAATCATCTCCAGCGACAGGACGAAGCCCTGCAAAATAAGCAATAATATCATTTTCGTTAATGGATGGAATCATGCGATTCACACCTTCCAAAACTTTTTTCAAACCTTGATCCGAGGTAGACAAGTCTTTTTTGTCGTCACCATCTTGCGCCGTGGGTCCAATCATTGGATTTCCATCGGCTGTTTTGATGACCAAGATACCCTTTGATGTTTTTGATGGAAGCGGAAAAAGTAAATGATTAGCAATATGTTCTCGTTTTTTATCAAGGATAAATTCTTCGCCTTTGCGCGGGGTTATTTTAAAATCATCAATCCCCACCATGCGTGCAATTTCATCAGCAAACAAACCAGCTGCGTTGACAACGTATCGGCTTTTAAGCGTTCCACTTGGTATTTCAATCTCAAAATGCGCTGTAGAATTTTCTTTTGATTTTATCGGATGAATTTCGCTCACCTTAGAATTCGTATAAATTTTTACGCCATTTTGCATCGCATTTTCAGCCATATCATAAGCGAGTCGATAAGGGCTCACAATTCCAGCTGTTGGCGCATAAAGTGCGGCGACGGCATTCTTGGAGAGATTTGGTTCACGTTCTCTGAGCCATTTTTTGCCGACGATTTTTAGTCTCGGGACGCCAAGTTTTTTGCCTTCTTCTTTAAGCTCTTCTAGGCGAGCAAGATCGTTTTCGTTAAACGCAACAATGAGCTCGCCGACTTGCTTGAAGTCAACACCGAGCTCTCGTGCAATTTTGCGAATTAATTTGTTACCTTTGACGCAAAGTTTTCCTTTTAATGATTCTGGAGAATTTTGTGTGCCAGGGTGGATAATGCCACTGTTGGATTTGGAGACACCAAAGGCAAGCTCCTCTTCTTTTTCAACAATAGCGATTTTTAATTGATAACGGGCAAGTTCGCGTGCGATGGATGTTCCGACAACGCCTGCGCCAATAATAATAATATCATAGATCATGAAAGTGTCCGACCAACGGCTTTAAGCCAACCTGCATAAAGCGTGGCTGATGATTTCTTATCTATTTTCGGATAAAACTTTTTATCTTTTTTCCAGCAACTTTTTATTTCTTTTGCGTTACGCCAATATTTGACAGCCATTCCGGCAAGGTACGCAGCTCCCAAAGACGTTGTCTCGATCACTTTAGGTCGAACAACACCGGATTGCAAGATATCGGCTTGGAACTGACATAAGAAATTATTCGCTACGGCCCCGCCATCAATTTTCAAATTCTTAATTTTTAACCCTGAATCTTTTTGCATGGCAATCACAACATCTTTGGTTTGATAGCACATGCTTTCAAGTGCGGCTCGTACAATGTGATTTTTTGTGATACCTCGCGTTAACCCTGTAATGCTACCGCGCGCATCTTGGTCCCAATAAGGGGCCCCTAAGCCAACAAGTGCAGGCACAAAATAAACGCCCTCGTTATCTTTTGCAGCTAGCGCCATTTTTTCGGATTGCGAGGCATCTTTTAAGAGGTTGAGTCCGTCACGAAGCCATTGAATGGCAGCACCAGCAATAAAAATCGCACCTTCCAAAACATAAGCATGCCGTCCTTTTGAATCACAGCCTAGGGTTGTAATTAGTCCGTGTCTTGATGTGATGCGACGTTTGCCTGTATTAAGTAATAAAAAGCAGCCTGTGCCGTAAGTATTTTTTATCGTACCTGGCTTAAAACACGTTTGCCCGAATAATGCAGATTGCTGATCTCCGGCGATTCCTGAAATAGGAATGCCTTCGGGTAATTGGCCAATTTTTACAGTTTGGCCGAATACACCAGATGACGGCTGCACTTTAGGAAGCATTGATTTTGGAATTCCAAACTTTTTTAAAAGGATGTCATCCCACTTAAGTTTTTCAATATTAAAGATCATTGTCCGCGAGGCATTGGTATAATCTGTGGCGTGAACTTTGCCGCCTGTCAGCTTCCATAAAATCCATGAATCTGTTGTTCCAAAATGAAGCCTTCCTTGCCTTGCCTTTGCTCGCGCGTCTTTAACATTTTTTAGAATCCATTCGATTTTTGTTGCGGAAAAATAAGCATCAATGGGAAGGCCGGTTTTTTTCTTAAATAATGTAGCGGCCCCTTTTTGTTTTTTTAATGCATCGCAGCGAGCAGATGTTCTTCGGCATTGCCAGACAATCGCATTGTAAACAGGTTTGCCGGTTGCTTTGTCCCAGACCACCGTTGTTTCTCTTTGATTTGTAATTCCGATCGCAGCAATAGAGTTTTTTGGAATCTTTTTAAGAACTTTTTGAATGGATCTGTAAACGCTTTTCCAGATTTCTTCGGGGTTATGTTCAACCCATCCTGGCTTTGGAAAATATTGAGGAAATTCTTCGTAGGCGCTAGCCTTAACCTTGCCTTGCTTGTCGTATACAACAGCACGACTGCCTGTCGTGCCCTGGTCTATTGCGAGTATAAACTTCATATAACGTATATTTTAACACGGCTCTGGAATAAATTTTAAAAATTGTTAAAAATTTACCCCCATTCACGCGGCGTGATGGGATAAACGTCTGACCTTAGAAATTGTATTATTTTAAGCGTTTCACAACAAGGATTGTGATGTCATCCGATTGCGGGGCATCTTTTGCAAATGTTTCAATCGAATGAAAAGTATGGCTTACTAAATCTTTAATTTCTTCTTGGCGGTGTTTTGTGATTTCATTTTTTAGGCGATCTTCAGAAAAGACCTCATGTTTATCGTTGAAGGCCTCCGTAACACCATCCGTGTACATATAGATCAGATCATTAGCGCCAAGCATTAGTTCGTCAGTTGTGTAGGAAACATCTTCAATGATGCCGACAACCGTTCCCCCTGAGGTATCTAAAGCTTGAATGTCGCCGTTTTCAGAAACCACAAACGGTGGGTTGTGTCCCCCATTGGCGAATTTAACAGAGCCTGTTTTTATATTTAATATTCCGCAGAAAATGGTGATAAACATAGCCGAGCGGTTGTCTCTGGAGATCTCACGGTTAAGAACGTTTAGAAGCTCGGCCGGTTCTTTTATTTTTCTGGCAAGAGTTTTGACGAGCGTCGCGGTCACGGCCATAAAAAGGGACGCAGGAACACCTTTGCCGGAAACATCTCCGATAATAAAAAATAAATTTTCATCATCCAGCATAAAGAAATCATAAAAATCTCCGCCGACCTCTCTGGCTGAACAGAGATGAGCGTATACCGCAAATTCGTCATGGTCTGGAAAAGCAGGAAACGTTCGAGGGACAATGCCTAATTGTATTTCCTTTGCGATCTTTAATTCTTTTTCCATTCGTTCTTTTGCAACGGTGGTTTTTGTAAGCTCGGCAATATAATTTTTAAGGTTGGCGGTCATCTTGTTAAACGCATCGGCGAGTTCTTCAATTTCATCGCCGGTTTTAATATCAAGGCGATGCTCAAGGTCTCCCCTTCCGATGATTTGTGTTCCGTCGCGTAAGGTGGATATTGGTTTTGTGATTTTTTGTGAGATTTTATACGCTATGAGAAAGACAAAGGCCAGGATGATTGCAAAAATACCAACAATCATATTTTTTACGATAGCGATCTTGTTGTTGATTTCAAGGCCGGTGACATCGGTCGCCGCGTCAATCTTTTTTTCAAGAGCAAGCGCCGGGGTGACAATTTCTTTGATAGGCATCACGACACCTAAACTCCAGCCAGTTGTTTTTATAGGAGCAAACGCGATATATTTCTTTTCTCCATCGATTTCGCAGGTGTGTATTTCTGATTTTGCAGCAATCATTTTTTCTGCGATATTTTTCATCTGGAGATTCGCAGAATTTAAAAGATTTTCTGTTTTATAAATTTTGTTCCATTGAGCGCTTTCCAACACTAATCCCGGTCGAGCAATAACGTTGCCTTTTTCATCAAGCAAAAACGCGTATCCTGATTTTCCGATTTGAGTGCTGATAATTTGGTTAAGCATAACGCTTAAGGTCAGGTCGATTTCAACGACGCCGATGAATTCTGATTGATCGTTATAAAATGGCGTCGCGCACGTAATAATCAGTTTTCGCGTCGCGGCATGAATATAGGGTGCTGTCCAAACGGTTTTTTGTTCTTGAGCGGCTTTTGTGTACCAAAAGCGTTTTCGTGAGTCATAGGCGTCCTCGCGGCCTGCGCGCCAGGGATAACTGCGATATATTCCCGATTGCGTTCCGAGGCAAATTGTGTTGATGTGTGGATTATTGGAAGCAATGCTGATAAAAATTGTATCCATTCCGCTTGATAGATTGATTTCTTTTGATATTGTTTCCGTGCGATTAACACCAGAGGCAAGACCACAAACTGAAAAAGCGTAGATGTCTTTTGGTTTATCGTTTTGCGAGTAGGACCGAACAGGTTGCATCTCATAGGTGCTTGACCAGAGATTCGATGCAAATTTGGCAGCAATGTTGACCTCTGAATCAATGCGGCGAAGGATTGTGCCGCTAATAGCGGCTTGATCTTGAGCCAGTTTAAGGAGATTTTCTTCGGCTTGGTTTTCAAGGGCAAGGATACTGTCTTCGACAGCCTGGTCTCCTAGCTCAACGCTGCCTTTGAGTGCGTAATTTCCAAGCCCCTTCATTTCCTTTAACGCAGTGTATCCAAACGCGAGAAGAGAAATAAGTGAAAGTAATAAAAGCGAAGCGAGAATTTTTGTTCCGATTTTTAGAGGCATTTTGTGTTTCAAGTTCATGATGATTTTTTAAGATACATTTTAATGAAAAGTTAAACTATTGAGCCGCGAGCAACATAATTTAGAACTGAGAATTTTAATGAGCCCTTGATTTATGCTATTGTTTTTTATTTTTCTCTTTTACTTTTTTAACTTTTTAAAGAGTTTCGCCTTGTTTGCATAAATGCTGCTTTGACGCTGCCTGTCTTTGCCGTACAAATAAGCTTGTCGTGCAATAATAATTTTAAATTTGTTGAATCGGAAGGCATAATCTTGTCGTTTCTATATAATGCTAATATGAAAATACCGTTTTCCAAAAAATAAGGATCGGCAATCTCCTTGTCAAAGAGAGGGCTGTTTTCTGTAATTTCAACGCTAACAAGGCTGGAGCCGTCAGGCGTAAGCGCAATTTCTTCAAAATGCCACGGCGCAAAAACACCTTTTTTTATAAAATAAGCTTTTGTGTAATTGCTTAAATAATTTGCTAATTTGGAGTGAACGGATATCTTGTATAATATAAAAATAACGAATAAGACTATACCTAAATTCGTCAAATGCAAAAGTTTTTCCGGAAGAATAAAATCGATAAAAGGAATGTGAATTTCGCTTACATATTTAGGAACCTTTATCGCATTAATAGACGTAGCGATTAAACTGACAAATCCGGCATAGCCCATAATCATCAGCACAGAGGCAATCTTACGCCGTTGAGCATTCTTTGCGATAAGTTCTGATTCTCTCGTGGTAAAACCTGTCCCAGTAAAACAGGAAATCGCTTGAAATCGCGCGACAGGCAACTTTAGGCCAGTCAACTCAAAAGCAATCGTGCCAATCTTCACCACAACAATCAACATAAAAATAAAAATGATAAACAAAAATAAATGCATATAACACCTTTCTTAAATGAACCCCTGATTTATGAGTGCCCCCTTAAAGGTGACTGCCCTCTTTTTATTTTAACATGACAATGGGTTGGGAGGGATGAAAAATTATAAAAAAGTTGATGTAAGATTGTCCTCAAGTTTATTTTGCAAGGCATTGCTAAAAAATTACCCCGTGCAATTTTGCAACGGGGTAAATAAACGGTGTTGATTATTCTATTGTAATCGCTGCAGCTGGACATGCATCTGCTGCGGATTTACATTTATCTTCTAACTCTCTTGGGACATCCTCCATCAGAAGTGTTGCCTTTTCGCCTTCCATTTTAAAAATTTCAGGACAAGTATCAACGCAATCTTTACTGCCTACACAAGCATCTTGATCCAGTTTAACTTTCATTTTTATCTCCTTTTTTTATTTATATTTTTTTTGAATTTTTGCCGATAAAAAATCCTAGCTATTTACTTAAATTTCTCCTTACAAACATTTCCCTTTGTATGTCATCGTATAGCTTCCGAAAGAGCTCTAGATCTGAAACCATCTTAGAACTTTCCTGTGTCCCGTATTGAGAGCTTGTTTTTGTTTTCTTAATGAGAGACAGCCTCTCTTTTACCGTATCTTCCCCAAATTGCTCTATAGTTGCAGTCATTTCAAAATTAACCATTGAGAACCACTCCTGCTTTATACCAGTCTCACCTTGTATAACCCCTGAATCATAATCTGAATTCTTAATAACATACCCGTAATCTTGAAATACTTGCAGTGTAGACTTAAAGGCATCATCAAACATTCCTTCCAAATCCCTAGACTCAATGGCTCTTCTTTGCGAAGAAGGCAGTGTTGTAGCGCATCCAATTATAAATATCATAAATAGAAGCAAGCTTATAATTTTTTTCATTCTTCAAACTCCTTTATTTTTAAGTTAACTCTTCTAAAAATTTCTACCTAAATATAAATCTAGAAAGTAGATGATCTATAACTGGAATTCTTAACCATATCATTTTTATCAAATTCTATCATTAAGGTAAATGTTCTCGTAGAAGAAGACGACCTGCTCCCAGTTCCACCAGCAATAATAAGAGTGCCGTAGATATCTGACGTTCCTTTTTCTACGGACATTTTATCGTAAGTCCAAACTTCATTGCCGCTTTTATTCTTTGTAATGATATTAGGAGCCCCGAAAACTTCCAAAATTTCATTTTGATTAGTTTGACCATTAATAATTTTAGTTTTTGCCATGCCTGGAGTTAAGTTTCCCCTCTGAATAGGCTGAACGCTCGCGCATCCTACAACAAAAAACAATAAAGCAACACACCAAAAAACTTGTTTTTTCATAAAACTCTCCTTAAATGAGCCCCTGCTGCTTCGTTTTGTTTTGCTTTGCTTCAACAAAAGCAAAGCGAAACGACAGGGGCGAATTTATCCAGAAAACATTTTAATGTTTTCTGGAATCCTTAATCTCTATCTCTCTGTGGCGACGCGGGATTTCTACTATTTTTTTCCTTAAGGCCTGGCACGTTTTTACTTTTTTATGAAACAAATTT
Source organism: Candidatus Aceula lacicola (assembly GCA_030765785.1). Lineage (GTDB taxonomy): Bacteria > Omnitrophota > Gorgyraeia > Zapsychrales > Aceulaceae > Aceula > Aceula lacicola. Next base: position 63,494 of record JAVCCC010000018.1, read on the forward strand.
TAAATCAATTTATTTTGAATCAAATAAGCCCTTCCAGGATGACCTAAAGAATATTCGTGAACATAAATATTGTAATTTAAATAATTTTTTCTTTTAAGACTCTCCACATAATACTTTAACCGAGTCTCTTTAATACTTGAAAAATATTGTCTTATGCCATTCCATTCTACTATCGCACCTTCTTTTTTGCTCAAATAAACAAGAATTTTCTCCTCATTCTCCTCTAAGCAGGTACCTAAAATTTCTTTATCAAATTTCACACCTTCTCTTGCTTTCTTAAAAATAAGAATAAAACTAATCAAGAATAATACTACAGATATCCAGTTACTTATTAAAGAAGTCTCATTTAACCAAACAAAAATATTTCTCAGGCATCCTAAAGCTATCGTCCATAGCCCAAAATAAGTAATAGCAGAAATAATCATAAACAGCACTATTCCCGCAATAACTTGATTTACGATATCTTTTCCATCTTCCCTTTTCATTTTACCTCACCTTAATTATTTTAAGGACTGCCTTTCTCTTATTTTAAAGAATTGCTCACTTTCATAGCGACATGTCTATACACATAGTCACATTCATCAGAACCAAAAACAGTAAGACTTGTCCTAAAATCGGTTGATGCAGCTCCGTGCAAAAAAGTTAAAGTAATGCTTGGGGCTTCGCCCTGTATTTGATCACACGCATATTTATCTGTCTTTAATCTAATATTGTAAAGATTATTCCATTTTGTATAATCAAAATCAATAGCAGTAAGAAAATTTCTAAACTCAAGAATAATTGAATCGAAAAATACAAAGAAACCAATATTTTCAATTTTTCCTTCAACATTTTTTGTCATGTTAGGAACAATAAATTTAACTTTTTCATTTAACATAAAACGTTCTGCGAACTTGAAAAGACTTTTCACCCTTTCTTTTTCTGTTTTCGTCTTAAAAAAAGAAAATCCACCTATTTCATTAAGATTTGTATTCATCAATGTCTCCTTTATCTTTAATTTGAACAATCACTCCATCAAAGAAATGCAGTATATGCCCGATATAATTAGGTATAAACCTTGGTTTTCTGAATTCCCATTTCCAATCATGACTTTCAGATTTCTTCGTTCTCGATACCCTGTCGCTTCTGTAATATTTATGCAATATTGATTTAATCGTATCTTGTAATTGTGTTCTGATTTGTATTTCAAATGAAAAAATAATTTTTTTAGGATTAGATTCAAAATCTAAAATACAGGTCTCATAAGAAAGATATATGTGCTTAGCAAAATATCCTTCATCCTCACCTTTAATTTTAACGAAAAAATCATGATCATGTTCTTTTGCTAAACGCTTAATACTTTCGAGAACGATATCAATACCATCCGCATATTTCACAATAATTTCAGTTCGAACAATATCATTAATTTTCTCAAAAACATTTTCCGGCAAGATTAATTCTTCAATAAATTCTTTAGATTCAAAAGGAAAATCATTCTCCAAAACACTAATTCGACACACCTTATCAACAACGCTATCTGGCTTCTTTTTATTAAGTTCTATTTTCTCCAGGTATGGAATGAGATCCAGATTTTTATTTTTCATTCGATAGTTTACGTCGATTTCGCGAAGATCTTTCAATAATTCTTTCCAAAAAACAGAGTCCTTTATCATATGCGAAACGATTGCTTGATTGCGCAGAAACTTCTGTTCGAATTCGTCTCCAAATCCGATTGTTGGTTTATATTTCTGTAAAATATACTTTTTGTATTGTTCTAAAGAATCTGGTCTTTGCAATTCTTTCAAGGTTCCCACTAAATTTTCTCCTAAATATCCGCTGTCTTTTAAGTGAGGACGTAACTTATGGAACGTAGTGTTCATAAGTTATCTGTCCGAACTTATCCCAGCCCTGCTTCTCAAGGGCGAGGGATTTCTACTATTATTTTTTTAGGGACTGTCATCTTTTTTAATTCTAAATATCCCTACGTAATCAAAGAATTGATACTTTTTTCAATATTATTTTTGTATCTTTCTAAGTCGTGTGGGTCAGTTACTTTCCCAATCCATTCCCTACGCAAATCCTTCTTTTTTCTTAAAAAAGCAATGAAGGCAATTATTAATGGTATTATCACTAAAGAAATTCTTGTCCAAAAGTCGGATTTCTCAACCCTTTTCCCCTCTTGGTTAAACAAAACAATTTGACCAACGTGTCTATATTTCCAGAATTTCAAAGGCACCAAAGAAACGGGGTCACGATAATTTGTCACGCGATAGCATTTTCCAGAAAAAACTTTTGTGAACTCCTTTTTAAATCTTTTGTCCCCAACTAAAGGCTGACCATAAGTATAAATACCCTGTATATGACTTACTCCAGCTTCGCAAGCTAATCGCGCACTTGCAAGAATTGCCAGCGCACCACCTAAACTATGTCCTGTTATCCAAATAGGTTGATCATTGTCTTGCATTTTCTTTAACAAGGCTACAATGTCATTAAAAACAAAATCTAGAGCTACAGAAAATCCTGCATGAACACTTCCCCAGAATGCTTTAGTTCTCCAAGCAAATAAATCTATTAATATATCCGCAATTTTATTTTTCTCTGTACCCCGAAAAGCTAGCAAGATCAAATCTTCACTTTTTGCAATATAAAATTGTGTCTCGCTACACTCTTTAAATTTACATTCATCAAAAACCCATTCTTTTTTAACTTTAGATTGGATAGTATTTTCATCTTCGTACGCCAAGCTAGAGCACTCGGCTAGCACAAGCGCATTTTGAAGATTAAATCTATTTGCTGTGGGGTTAAAATTCAATTTTGTCATTTATTCCCAAGATCCTGAATGAGCACATAAATTATGGAGCCGCAGGCGACATAGCTTAGAAGTGCGAATTTATCCCACAAGCCTGAGCAAAGCGAAGATCGCGGGACTTCCTTAATTCTTTGAATCTCGAATTATAATTTCTTTGCTTCCTTGCTCTAACTCCACCATTTGCTTACGAGGGCACGCTCCTACGCAAAATGTAATTTTGCATAGGACTAATCTTGAACAAATCTTCGATTTGTGCAAGGCAGCTGACCTAGCCCCCGAAAGTTGATCCACTTTTTATGATAGAATAACGATGTCAGAAAGGGGTTCAAAATGGGGAAAAGATTCAAGGCCGAAGAAATCGTCATGAAATTACGTGAAATAGAATTATC
>JAVCCC010000014.1 GCA_030765785.1 Candidatus Aceula lacicola
AAAAAGTGGAATCTGACGAAACAGTTAATCCTGCAATCCTTGCACGCAAAGCATTGTGGTTTTCTCCATCAGATATTGAAAACATGATTCGAGAAGCTGGCATTATTTCTATTCGAGAAAATGCAAAAAAAGTCTCGATGAAAAACTTGTCTGAAGCCTATGACAGAATTACCTTTGGTTTAAAATCTAATATTACTCTGACAGAAAAAGAAAAAGTTTGGACAGCCTACCACGAAGCTGGTCATGCGCTCGTCGCCTATATTCTTCATCCTACCGACGATGTCATAAAGGCAACTATTGTTCCTCATAAAGGGATGCTTGGCTTTGTGTCGCACAGGCCATCTGAAGAACTGCATACAACCAATAAAGACCACTTGTTGGCCAATATAAAGGTAAGCATTGCAAGTTATGTCGCCGAAAAATTAAAATTTGGCACAACTTCAAGCGGTGTTGGTGGCGGACAAGGAAGCGACTTTGATACAGCTATGCGTTATGCCCATTATATGGTCTGGCAACTTGGTATGGGCAAAACTGGGCTCATTGGAGATTTCCACTCCTTAATAAACCCGCAGGGACAATCTACCATTAGTGAAAAAACTAAAGAAACATTAGATAATGACACCCAAGAAATACTGCAAAGCTGTTTAAAAGAGGTGACTGATCTTCTAAAAGATAAAATTGACCTACTTGAAAATTTTGCCCAAGAGCTTATTAAGAAAGAGGAGCTTGAGTACGACGAAATTGAGGATATCTTTAAGCAATTTGGCGTAACGCCGCTATCGCGAAACCAGTCGCAAAATTAAAAATATGAGAAAATACGCAAAAAGTTTTTGTTTTATTCTTATTGGTTTTTGGCTGATGAGTTTAATGGGCTGTTCTTCTAAAAAAGAAGAACAGCCTCTTTCTCGTCTAGAGGCTGAAAAAAAAATCATCCAAATCCTAGAAAACGATTATGATCTCCCCTCTATTGTCACTTGGACAGGTGACACATTCTGGATTTACACTTGGAGCAAAAATCCTCTCTATGCAATTTCCGGTGGAAAAAAGTCATCAAAGCCAACCGAAAAAAAATATAGCCTGCAGTTTGCTCAAAGCGCTTTTGAAGGCGACACTATAAAAGTTGAATATGATGTTATCCAAGCCACCAAGGTTTCAAGCGGAAACGGCATGTCCACGCGCTATTCTAAAGACTTTAATAAAAAATATCGAAATGCCACAATGGCGATCTCTCGCGTATTTTTTAATACAAAAAACCCACCAACATTTATTGTCATGATAATTGCAGATATTAAAGAAGGTCTCGAAACGATTACAACGTTTTATACCGAGGATTTAAGAAAATATCAAGCTGGAGCGCTTCCTCCAGATGAATACACGCTTCGTATCCAAAGCCAACCGGCTGGTGATGAAGCAATTAAAAATGACACCAAAGGCAAGCACATCGAATACGTTGACATTGACATCAAAAATTTTATCGCTAAACAAATCGCTTATAGAATTACTTTTAAGTTTCAAAATAGCGATTTTCCGCCAGACAAAAGCATTGAAGACGAAGTCCTAGACGCTATTGTCAAAACGATTCATGCCTACAACTTTAACGATTTTTCCTCTGTTGTTCTCATTAATTTGCGCGCAAACACTGAGACAATATTTTCACACAATCAAATTCTTGAAATCGAAAACACTTTACCAAAAGAAAAACCTGCCTCAGAAGGTAAAATTATTACGATTGATTTCTCGGACATAATGAAAAATAAAAACAAAGATACAAACGAAAAATAAAATCTTCTAGACGTGCTTCTCGCCTTTTGTCGCGGCCTGCTCCCATTTGCCAACACCTGCCATAACATCTTTAAAACATAGTTTAGCTAGCTCGTCAAAATCACTCATCAAAATTCTTTGAATGCGTCCCGACTTCGAATAAAACTCTCTCATTCCCCATGCCCCAAGACGCCCTAAATCTTCAATGCTCAAATGCTCTGTGGGCACAACAGGGTGAAGAAAATCCCATTGAAGCATGTCGAGATTATCAGGATCGATCCATCCTCTTTTAATGCCATCTGCCCAAATAGGCGACCCTGGAGGAGGCGTCAAGTATCCGACCCACATCACATCAGGGTCAACCTGATCCGCGAATTCAAAACGTTTTTTAATAATAGCTTCTGTATCGTAATCAAACCCTATCATAATATCTCCTACGATCGCGATATCATTTTTGCGGAGAATTTCTATTGTCTTATAAATTTGATCGACCGAAATTCCTTTGTCCAATTTACGCAGTTCATCGTCACTGGCAACCTCAATACCGAACACCGCCATAAACATTCCGGCCTTTTTCATCAAAGGAATGTCTTTTTCCAGCCTTACCCAGTCACTGGCACAACCCAAAGAAACCCATTTCATATCTAAATTACTCTTAATTTTTTCTTCACAAAACTCACGAACTCTTTTTGGATTAAGATTAAAGTTATCTTCCTGAATAACCATGACCTTAGCGCCAAACTTTTTTTCAAGTAATTCCACTTCTTCAACAACCCGTTTTGCAGATTTTGCCCGCCATTTATTAAAATGATGCAAAGCACGAGGATCATGCTCGCTCCATTCATAACAAAACGTGCATCCATGTGTACATCCCCGAGAAGTCACAATCTCAACAAAAGGTTTCCAATACGTATGTCCGACATATTTTTCCATCGGAAATAAATCATAGGCTGGAAGCGGAAGAACATCTAAATCCTTAATCAATTTTCTAACCGGACCAAAAACAACACCATTTCCCTGACGACTTGCCAAACCGGCAATATTTTCAAAAGAAACAGCTTTGTGATTCAAGGCATCCATCAAATCATTAAACGTTATCTCCCCTTCCCCCATAACGACAAAATCAATAGCAGAATTTTTAATTAACGTTTCTTTGCTCAAATAGGAATACCACAAACCTCCGACGACAATCTTAATTTCCGGCAATAACTCTTTAATCGCTTTCGCCGAATCATTAAAATACTTTTGAACAGCAAAGCCTCCGTAAGAATGAAGGATATCTCCTAAAACAAGAACTTGTGGATTCTTCTCTTTAACAATATTAAGCATTTGATCAAAAGGAATTTCGAGGGCCTTACAATCCAAGACTTCAGCAACAATCGTTCCTTTTTCCCGAGCATAAGCCGCCCATTGAGCATGCATCTGATTAGGGGCCACGTGATGTCCGTGTGTCGCCCATGAACCTAAGTTTGGCGTAAGAAATAATACATCCATAAAAACCTCCTATTTTATTTTTTTATGATTGATGGCTAATCGAACAAAATCCCTTTAGACCAAATATCCAAAACATTTTCAAGCGCCTCCTTAAATGAAATTTTATGTCTAGATAAAAAATCAGGATTAATAACGCTATCAATAGCGCCCAAATACGCGCGAACCGCGATAGCCGTATTGATATTCCGGAACTCTTTTTTTCTAATTCCTTTTTTAATAAGCTTTTCGATATCCATAATTTTTTCTGTTCGAAAAAAAACAAAATCTGACCAAAGCCCAGGCAACTCACTTTTAATATCCGGTAAGAAATGCTCAAACCAGGGAGCCAAAGATTCCTGTAAAAACACGGTATTAGAAGTAATGATTTTCAAAGGATCTTTTTCCTTTCGCTCAATGACGATTTGCTGCCGATTGATATTTTCTTTCAATCGCATAAAAAGTTGTTGAGCGATTTCCGCCTTACTTTGGAAAAACTTATAAATCGTATTTTTGCTCATCTTTAAATCCGAGGCAATTTCATCCATAGATGTTTTGCGATATCCAAATCGAATCATACGCGCTTGCGCTCGATCTAAAACTTTCTGCTCAGCTGTATTTTTCACCATGATTTCATCTCCTTTTCTATAAATATCTAAAATACTGATTTAGTATTCCTAGTATTCTATCAAAAAAGAAATTCCTGTCAACTAAAACAAGTTCTCTTCACTTTTATCTTTAAATATCAAACATGCAGCCTGTCTTAACATCCAGACAGTTTTCTTGGTAGGATTCTTTAAAAAATCTTTGGGCAGATCCCCCTGTGCAGTGGGCAGGCCCGACTCTCTTAACGCCAAGGGTACGAAAATTTTTAATAATGCTTTCAATGTCATCGTTGAAATGATACGAAAGATGAAAGCCTCCTAAAACAAGATCAATAGAATCTTTCGGAAAAGACGCCTTAACCTTTCTTAAGATCTCAACAATACCCGGATGCGCACACCCTGTGATAACGCTAACACTCTGACTTCCTTTTAATATAACGGACTGCTCAAAAATAGGTTTATCTTTATATTGACATTCCATTTGTCCTGTTGTCAATATGTTCCCGACGACTGGTTGTGGGGCAGCGCACTGAATAATATTGGCATGGGTCGAAGAAAGTTTATCGATAAAATCTTTTGAAAAACCAGGACAAATATAGACAGTTACCTCTTTTGTTTTTTCTAAAATCCACCAAAGACCCCCAATGTGATCCCAGTGATCATGCGAAATAACAATATGCTTGATTAAAGAAACGTCGATGCCAAAAGTTTCGATATTCTTTCTTAAACTCACATCCTCCGCCCCAACATCAAACAACACGTCTTCTCTTAAGAGACAAGAAAACCCTATTCCCGCTTGAAAATCAGACCCAACCGTTTCGTTGTCAAAAAGAATTTTTATTTGCATATTTCAATAGCCTCAACAGAACAAACACGCGCGCACCCAGCCAGTCGATCGCATTTGTTTTCATCTGTAACTTAACATTTTCCAGACTCGTCATCTAAGTAAAGTATTTTCATCGGACACATATCGACACAAAGTCCACAGCTGATACATTTTTCTTCATCTATTAAAACAATTTTATTTAATTCTTTTATTATCATGATTTACATATTTTCTTTCTAAATTCATAATTTTTTTTAAATAACCCCTTTTAAGCTCAATAATATTAACATTGCTCAAAAACACCGAATGATGAGATGCAATAATAATCTGACAACCTAAATGGTTGATTCTTTTAAGCCCTTTATAAATTTTAATAATCCATTCTAAATCATGACCTGCCTCTGGCTCATCTAAAAGAAAACAATCCCCAGGTGAAAACTTAAAATTCCGCAAAACATCTCTCATCGTCTCTCCATGAGAAGAAAACATTGCTCGAACACGAATTACCGAACCGGCAAGGCCTTTAAAGCGATGCGGAAAGCGATGTGGATTCATTGTCTCGCTATTAAAATAATGATACTTTGTATTCTTATCAAAATCTTTTTTACAATCTGAACACCGATAAATGGCTTCAAGCAAAGAACTTTTTCCTGAGCCATTAGGACCAACAATAACATTAATCCCTTTTAAAAATCGAATCGTCTTTCGGCCATCAATTCTTGCCTGATGCTTAAAACATATCTTCACTTGAGAAATCATAAGCTCTTTTATCCTTGTGTCCTATTTCGCATTAGGACAATATTCCCAACGTCAACGCCAGCATTCCTTGCCACAACAGGACATTTGGCTTTAAAAAGAAAATAAATCAATTGACTCTCCATATGGCTAAGCGTTTCATAATTTCCCTGTCCTTTGCTAATCACTAGCCTAGCTTTATTAAAAATATCAATAAATCGAGAATCGCATTCATTTAAAATTGTTCCAGGAGCATCTGACCCGCTTGAAATAATCTCTGCAAATTGATCAATCCCACATTCTAAGGCATCCTCCATCAAAGCGTCATTAATGATCGGTTTTTCCCGAACAGCATAAATAATTTTTTTTGTCTTTGATAGTTCCTCAATTAAAACTCTATCAAAAACAACTTCTCCTGCATTATCTGCAAGATACAGAATCTCATTTGTTTTATCCAAATCTCTTCGGAAGTCCTCATGCTGAAAAACTATTTTATCCTCATCAGAAAAATCTTTCTTAAAAAGATTATCAATTTCTTTTTCTATATCTAAAGAATTCTTCGCCCCATAATCAATGATATTTCCGGATATGGCAATTTCTAAAGACGCCAAAAGACAATCTTTTGACTCTTCAACTTTCTTCTTTAATTTAGGATAAAGCGACAGCGCCATCGCATTGCTTTGCTTTTTTATCTGATAATAAGGATCCTGGCGCCCTAACTTCTTCTCAATCATTCGATAAATATTTTGTGCCATTTGAGGTGGCGGCATTTGAAAATCAATATTATTAAGAAGCTCTGTTGCCTCTTTTATAATTTCTTTTTGAACTTTCTCGTCTTTGGTCACAAGCTTAGCCGCTTCATCAATCTGGCGAACAAAACATGGAATACATTCTTTATATGTCAGCATTAAAATCTCCTAAAAAATAACTCTAAAAATATAATATAATCCTATTAAAACAATAAAAGCACCAAAAACTTTCTTAAGAATTCTTTTATTAATCCGAACAACTAAAGATGGGCCTGTGTAAGCTCCAGCAAAAACAGCAATCAAAATTCCTACCAACGTTATTGGCTCAACATTAAATTCTCGAGTTAAAAAAGAAAACCGGCTCATAACTCCAAAAACCCCAGACAAAAAAACAATTACTGAAGATGTCCCGATCGCAAGATGAGGAGAAACCCTCAAAAATCCAACCATCATCGGAACCTCAAAAACTCCACCAGCCACGCCGGAGATGCCACAGAAAAAACCAACGCATGCAGCTAAAGGAGATGCTATCAGTGGATGAAAAGAAAAATTCTTGCAAGGTAATATTTTATGCAAAAACCTTGAAATTCGACTCAAAAAATCCAAAATCCTAACAGGCATCATCAAAGAAAATCCTGCCAAAATCAATGTACCGCTCAAAATACACATAATCCATCTTTTATTAAAGAAATCACCAACAAAACCCGACACAAAAACCATCACAATTAAAGGAATTCCTAAGAAAAAAACAAGACGCCAATCAATATTTCTTAATTTATAATATTTAAATGCCGATGAGCCAGCGGTAACAAGAATGCATGAAAAACTTAAAAATGCGGCTTTTTGAGGATCGTCAAAAAATAACATAAAGACCGGCATATAAAAAAGTCCGCCACCTAACCCAAACATTGAAAAAATTAAAGCAATCAAAAAAACACTTAAAAATAACACAGCTCTATTGTTCCTTTGCAAAACACATACGATTCAACCGCATTGTTGCCGCCACGCCAGCAATCGTTACACCATAAAAAACAACACTGTCTTTGTCTCTTATTTTTAATATTGAATCAATGGCTCCATTAACAACTGTTGTTCCCGTCGCCAAAACGAGATCTGCCCAGCGAAGAGGTTCTTCGATATTTTTACTGCCATCCAAAATCTTCTGACCAAAAAAAACTTTGTCAATATTATCCTTATCTAAATCCAACACTTTAAGTTCATATTCTTTAGAAAAAGCATCCACTAGTGCAGGCTGAAAACCAACAAAACAAATTTTCTTAGTCTCTGGATATTCTTTTTTAATAAATTGCACAGATTCACTGGCACATTGCTTTGGTTCTGAATCTCGACAATGCACCGTGTTTCGAGTTTCTCCTAAAAATCGACAAAACGCATTAATCGATGCCACTTGCAATGATCG
>JAVCCC010000043.1 GCA_030765785.1 Candidatus Aceula lacicola
ATCTTGAGCACTATTTTTCGAATTTGTCATCGTACTCCTCGTTTATTTTTACTTAAGCTCTTTAGCAAGCTTTGCAGCCTTATCTGTTTTTTCCCAAGAAAATTCATTTCGCCCAAAATGACCATATACTGCTGTCTTTCTATAAATTGGCTTTAAAAGATTGAGCGTTTTGATAATACCGCGTGGCGTTAAATCAAAATTCTTTTTCACAAGCGAAACAATCTTTTGCTCAGAAATTTTCCCTGTATCCATTGTGTCAACTGTAATACTAACAGGTTCAGCTTTACCGATCGCATAACCAAGCTCAACCCAACATTTCTTGGCTAACTTTGCTGCAACAACATTCTTGGCAATATAGCGTGCCATATATGTTGCTGATCGGTCAACTTTGCTTGGATCTTTCCCCGAAAACGCACCACCACCGTGAGACACAACGCCGCCATATGTATCAACAATAATTTTTCGACCAGTGACACCTGTATCTGATTGAGGTCCACCAACAAGAAACTTCCCTGTCTGATTAACATAAAACTTTGTTTTCTTATCAATCAGCTTGCCTAAAACAGGTCGAATAATAACATCAATCATTTGCTTTCTTGACTTATCTGTAATCTTCTTACCCGTTTTATCAAGAATCTTTTCTGTATGCTGGCAAGCCAAAACAACAGCGTCTGCACGCATCGGCTTTCCATCTTTATATTCAATCGTTACCTGACTCTTACAATCTGGGCCAAGATAATCCAATTTCTTTAATTTTCGAACAACTTCAACCTTTTTTACCAATTTATGTGCAAGCATAATCGGCAATGGCATCAACTCTTTCGTTTCGTCACAAGCATAACCAATCATAATGCCTTGATCCCCTGCTCCGCCAGAATCAACACCTTGAGAAATATCTGGAGACTGGCTAACAATTGCATTTAAAATAGCGCATGTATGTGCTGAAAAACCATATTTATCATGACTATATCCAATGTCTAAAAGAACTTCTTTAACCAGCTTTTGAATATTAACATATGTTTTTGTTGTAATTTCCCCACCAACAACAACAAGACCTGTTGTGATAAACGTTTCACAAGCAACTCGTCCTTTTGGATCGTTCTTTAAAACAGCATCCAAAACAGCATCGGAAATCTGATCACAAACTTTATCTGGATGTCCATTTCCAACTGATTCAGATGTAATAAAATATTTTCCTTTCACTTCAAATGCCTCCCTTTACAATTTAAAAATTTATTCTAAAATCAATTTGTGCTTGAGCATATGCATCCATGCTCCCTATGTCGCACCATTTTCCTTCGAACTGAAATCCTAAAAGTCTCTTTGCCTGACAAAGCCAATTAATATAATCTCCTGCCAAATCAACTTTCCCAGACTCCTCAATATACTCGGCAATCAAAGAAAGCGTTTGTTGCGGCATATAGTACAGACACATCGCAATCAAACTTGTTTTTGGATTTTCAGGCTTTTCCTCAAAAACAGTAATATTTCGATTTCCATTCATCATGGCAACGCCAAATTTCTTTGCCCGCTCTTTCTCCTTGACGTCATAAAGACCGACCGTTACTTTATCTTTTTGATCTTGAGCAAAACTCAAAAAATCATCTAAAGCATAATCAAATAAATTGTCACCTCCAACAACAAGCAAATCTTCCTTAACGTCACGCTGATTCACAACAAACTGAACATCACCAATAGATCCTAGTCGATCTTCCGCTGTTTTTGTTTTATCATTAATCACCGTAATCGGAAATGAAAAATCTTCTTTTTGAGCAGCCCAACTTTTAAAATTTTCAAAAAACTTATCATTTGTAACAACATAAATTTCGCTTAAAGCTGAAACATTCTTTACTTTTTCAATCAAATAATCAATAAGCGGCTTATCGCCAATAGGAAGCAATGGTTTAGGCTGATTCCTTGTTAAAGGATATAATCGTGTTCCATAACCTGCTGATAAAATTAAAACTTTCATAAAATTCTTATTTTCTTCCGCTATAGACGTGAGGAGCATATTTCTTTAATTTCATCTTCAAGAAATCCTCAACATGATCAGCTGTCGAAAGTGTCAATGCTTCCTTTGCAACAGATTGTGCATCTGCGTAGCTGACGCTACGAATAAGCTCCTTAACCTGTAAAATATTAAAAGACGACATGCTAAATTCATCTAATCCCATTCCAAGTAAAAAGAATGCCAAAACCGGCTCACTAGACATTTCCCCGCATAAACCAACCTCAATGCCAGCTTCATGGCCTGCATCAATTGTTTTTTTAATAAGCCTTAAGACTGCTGGATGTCCTGGCTGATAAAGATTTGCTGTCTGTTCGTTTGTTCGGTCGACAGCTAATGTATACTGAATTAAGTCATTTGTTCCAATGCTAAAAAAATCAACTTCTTTTGCTAAAAGATCAGCGGTCATTGCAGCGGAAGGAACTTCTATCATAACGCCAATAGGCATTTTAGTCTTAAACGCAATCTTTTCTTTCTTTAAGCTATTCCTTACCTCTTGTAGCATAGCATTTGCTTCTCTAAGCTCACAAACACCCGAAACCATTGGATACATCATTTTTAAATTTCCATAAACCGATGCTCGCAAAATAGCACGCAGCTGCGTTTTAAAAATTTCAGGACGGCCTAAACAAAAACGAATAGCACGCCATCCTAAGAACGATTGCATTTCTTTAGGCACTTCAACACTTGAAGCAAATTTGTCTCCACCAAGATCAAGGGTTCGAATCACAACTGGATTTGGCGCCATCTTCTTTAAAATGTATTTATATGCTTTAAACTGTTCTTCTTCGCTTGGCAAATCGCTTCGATTCATATAAAGATATTCGGTTCGATACAGACCGATACCACTACTACCTTGCTTTAAGATCACTGGAATTTCTTCCGGAAGCTCCAAGTTTGCCATAATAGAAACGCGCTTGCCATCTGTTGTTTCTGCCGGCAAATCCTTAATATCATCAAAACGTGTCTTGGATGCTGCGATCTTGCTTTTAACAATATTATATTTTTGCTTCGTTTTTTCAGATGGATGAACAATGACCAAACCCTTACGACCATCAACAATTAAATAATCTTGGTTAGCTATGCGAAGCGTAGCGTCCTTGAGACCGACAACAGCAGGAATTCCTAACGACTTCGCCATAATGGCTGTATGGGAAGTGCGTCCTCCGACATCAGTTGCAAATGCTAAAATCTTCTGGTTATACATGCTCGCCGTATCTGAAGGAGAAAAATCATGAGCAATGACAATCGTTTCTTCTGTCAAATCGTTAAGATCATGCAACTTTGTTTCTTCCATCAAATTCTTTAAAACACGCTTACTAACATCATTAATATCGCTTGTACGATCTCTCAAGTACTCGTCTTCAATCTCAGAAAAAACTTTAATATATTTCTTCATGACCTGAGAAAAAATATACTCAACACACATCTTTTCTTTCTTGATATTTTTAATGACTTCCTGGATAATTGTTCGATCTTCCAAGACAAGCAAATGTGCATCAAAAATTTGCGCGTGTCGAACACCCATGTCCTTTGAAATCTTTGTCTGAACGCTCAGAATTTCTTCTCGTGTTTTAATCAACGCTTCTTCAAAACGTGCAATTTCAATCGGAATTTCTGTTTCCATGATAGACCGAGGAGAAATATACAAGTCCTGCTTGTCTAAAATAAACGCTGGCCCCGAAGCAACCCCAGGTGCTGCCGAAATTCCTGTTAAAATCAATTCTCTCTTTTTTGTTTTTGTCATATTTTTATTCCGAAACGTTATTTGTTAAAAAATTAACCAGCTCGACTGATGCCTCTTTAGCATCATCACCCTCAACAGAAACAATAAGCTTACTTCCTTTTTCGGCAGCTAACATTAAGATGCCCATGATTGATTTTCCGTTAACCGATTCAGGTCCTTTGCGCACAGTAATTTCAGAATCAAATTTATTAGCAATCTGAACAAACAACGCTGCAGGGCGCGCATGCAACCCTTGATCCGTCTTAACAATAACTTCTTTTTCAACTCTTAACATATCTGCCTAACGCTTAATAACGCGATGTTTTTCAATTAAATTAATAAGGGCTTGTGTTAATTTATGTGCATCATGACGCACATAATCATCAACACCCAACAAATCTTCTGCAACAACTTTTGCTCCAAGTTCCCTTATCTTATCCGAATCATCCTCGACAGGATGAGAATCTTCTTCTTCATAACGCTTCAAAGCATCGCCAGGTGCTTTTGTATTATTGATAAGAGCAACATCAACAACTTTCTGGCTCGTGTGCTCCATCAAAACTCTCACGTGATCACTTGCGCTATACCCTTCAGTCTCACCTTGCTGAGTCATAACATTACAAATATAAATCTTAAATGCGCTTGACTTCTCAATCGCTTCAGTCATCCCGTTAATAATTAAGTTCGGAATAATACTTGTATAAAGACTTCCCGGACCGAGGATAATAACATCAGCTTTAGCAATAGACTCAAGTGCTTCTTTTGTCGGCTTAGTATCCTCAGGCTTTAAATACAATCTTTTAATTGGTGTTTTTGCCTTTGGGATCTTTGCTTCACCCTCTGTGGTTGACCCATCCATATATTCTGCAACCAAATGAACGTTGTTTACAGTCGATGGAACAACTTTTCCACGAATGGCTAAAACTTTACTTGATTCTTTAACCGCCTTCTCAAAATCACCACCCGTTAACTGAACCATTGCCGTTAAAAAAAGATTTCCAAAATTGTGCCCCTTAAGCTCAGACTCTGTTGAAAAACGAAACTGAAAAAGATCACCCATTAAGGCCGGTGCATCCGCGAGTGCGACAAGACAATTCCGAATATCCCCAGGTGCGACAATATTAAACTCTTCCCGAAGACGTCCAGACGATCCGCCGCTATCGGCAACAGTTACAACGGCTGTTAGATTTGATGTATATTCCTTTAAACCTAACAAAAGATTCGAAAGCCCATGACCCCCACCAATCGCAACAACCTTTGGTCCTCTCTCAAGATATCGACGCTGATATAAAATATTAACAAGTTCGCGTTCACGCTCTGGCAAAAATACCGTAATCAAAGAAACAATAACTTTCCCAACACCTAAAACAACAAGAACAATTCCACAAATAATAATAACAAATCCAAAAACACTTACCATTGCGTACGATGTTGCAGCAAAAACAGACCCAAGTGCAACAATGCAAATTCCCAAAACAGATGTTAAAAGCCATCGCTTTACCCTCATGCCAGGATAAAACCACTTGACGATACTTCCAATCATGCCGTGATCATTGTCGCTCATATTCTTAACTTTTTATAATATAAATTAATGCTACAAAATCAATTTTTATCAACTAATACGATCATCTTCGAGCGCAATTAATTTTAAAACAGCTTTTGTGCTATCAGCTGATTTTAAGCTATCTCTAAAAAATTTATCTTTTAAAAGGCGAGAAATTCTAGCCAAAGCTTTCAAATGTGGCCCGGCGGAATCGACAGGTGCAATGAGAAGAAAAAAGATATGCGCAGGTTCGCCATCAAGAGAATCAAAGTCAACGCCTTCTTTGCTAATGCCAAGACTTGCAACAAGTTTATTCATCCCGTCAAACTTAGCATGAGGAATCGCCACGCCCTGACCAATAGCCGTCGAACCTAATTCTTCTCGGGCTATAATAACATCGAAAATTTTACCTTTATTCTTTTTTTCAACAACGTCTGCATCAACCAAAAGCCCGATAAGCTCTTGGATAACTTCTTTTTTTGTTTTTTGTTTTAGATCGACAGAAATCGCCTTCTTACATAAAAATTCGCTTAACTTCATCTAACTCCTCCTTGAGATGCATTATTGATCAATTTAATATAAATAAAAGCGGCGGATGAGGCTCGAACTCACGACATCGTCCTTGGCAAGGACGCATTCTACCACTGAATTACCGCCGCATGATTTCTAAAATAAATTTTTATTAAATGGGCGGAAGAGGACTTGAACCTCCATGAGTTGCCCCACTAGTTCCTAAGACTAGCGCGTCTACCAATTCCGCCATCCGCCCGTAAAAATCGATTTAAAAGAACAAAGATTGTTTTATTGGGGCAGAGCCTAAAAAAGGCTCTGCCCCAAATGGTGACCCACCCGCGACTTGAACGCGGCACACCAGCCTTAAAAGGGCTGTGCTCTACCGGATGAGCTAGTGGGTCAAAAAATTTAAAAAGAACTATTTACCAAACTCTTCTAATTCTTTATCTTTAGCTTCTAAAATTACATCAACTTCTTTAATAAATCTATCTGTTAACTTCTGAACAGATTCATGTCCAGAAAAACTATCATCTTCAGAAATCTTCTTCTCATTCTCTAGCTTTTTTATTTTATCATTAGCATCGCGACGAATGGATCGAATCGACACTCGTCCTTTTTCTGCCATATCCTTAACAACTTTGGCAAGCTCTGCTCGTCGTTCCTTAGAAAGTTGAGGAATACTTAAACGAACAACCTTTCCATCATTAGATGGCATAATCCCAAGCTTTGAATTATTAATAGCACTCTCAATTGCTAAAATGGCTGTAGGATCCCACGGCTGAATCACAACCGTGCGTGCATCAGGAACTGAAATAGAAGCAATCTGCTTAATCATTGTTGGCGTACCATAATAATCCGCATGGAGCCCTTCAATCAAACCTGGATGAGCTCGTCCAGTTCGAACTTCTGAAAATTCCCGAGCAACCGATTCGATTGTCTTTTTCATTTTTGTTTCTGTCTCTCGAACGACTTCTTTCCCTATCATTACCCACCCCCGTTTATTTTACGGTTGTTCCAATTTTTTCACCAAATACCGCTTTCTTAATATTGCCGACTTTGGTTAAATTAAAAACAACGATTGGTAAGTTATTGTCCATACACATGCTAATCGCTGTTGCATCCATAACTTTTAAATTCTTTCTTAAAACATCTATAAACTTCAAAGTTCTAAACTTCTTTGCATTTTTATCCTTAACAGGATCAGCCGAATAAACGCCATCTACTTTTGTTGCCTTTAGAATAACTTCAGCTCCAATTTCTTTTGCGCGAAGTGCGGCTGCGGTATCCGTTGTAAAATAAGGATTGCCTGTTCCAGCGACAAAAATAACAACGCGATCCTTTTCCAAATGACGCATAGCACGTCTACGAATATACGGTTCTGCAATCGCATGCATATCAATCGCCGTCAAAACTCTTGACGACACACCGACATGCTCTAATGCATTTTGAAGCGCCAGCCCGTTTAAAACAGTTGCAAGCATTCCCATATAATCTGCTACGGAACGATTAAGATCAAATTTCTCGCATTCAACCTGCCCTCGAAAAATATTGCCACCTCCAACAACTAAAGCAACCTTAACGCCAGATTTCCAAATCTCTTTAATCTGCTTAGCTAGCGAAACGCAAATCTCGGCATCAATACCATGACCTTGAACACCTTGCATGGCTTCGCCACTCAATTTTAAAAGAATACGCTTATAGATTGGTTTTTTATTCAACTTCCCCGACCTTATATCTATCGAATCGATTAACAAACATATTTTCACCAATCTTTGCAACAAGATTATTAAGACAATCTTGTATTGTTAGCTTAGAATCCTTAACGAATGGCTGCTCTAAAAGGCATACTTCTTTGCAAAACGCATTTTTATCTTTCTGCTCAGCCAAAACATCTTCAGGAATATCTTCTTTCCGAACATACTTTGGATTCATTGCAGCGATATGCATGGCAACATCTTTGGAAAACTGAATAAAATCATCATTTTTCGCAACAAAATCTGTCTCGCAATTAACTTCAGCAAGAACTCCAATTTTTGAACCCAAATGAATATATGCCTCAATGCGTCCTTCTTTGGCTGTGCGACTTCCTTTTTTCGCAGCTAATTCTAATCCTCTTTTTCGCAAAACTTCTTTAGCCTTTTCGAGGTCTCCGCCAGTTTCTTCTAAAGCTTTCTTGCATTCAATAACACCACAAGAAGTCATTTCTCTTAATTCTTTAATTGCATCTACACCTGTGCCCATATTGCTTCCTTTCATATATATCGTGTCACTATAACTCATTAAATTATTTTTCTGATCACCTGAATTAAACTATTCTTTGGAAACAGCTTCTTGAGGCTTTTCTTCGACAACAGGACTTTCATTCTTTCCTTCTGCCTTTTTTTGAACGGAAACACTTGTCATGTATCCTTTTCGACCTTCAATGATACCGTCGGTGACTAGCGTTAAAATCAAACGAATTGACTTTAAAGCATCATCATTAGCTGGAATTGGATAATCAACCATATCTGGATCACAGTTTGTATCGATAATGGCAACAACAGGAATGCCCAGCCTCTTTGCCTCACGCACAGCGATGTCTTCCTTTTTTGGATCAACGACAAAAACTGCTTGAGGGAGATCTTTCATTTCCCGAATTCCATTAAGATCACGTGAAAGCTTGTTGCGCTCTTTACCCATACGAGCAATTTCTTTTTTTGTTAACTTTTCAGCAGTGCCATCTTCCAAAATCTTTTCTAAATTAAATAACTTCGCCAAAGATTTCTTGGATGTTTCAAAATTCGTTAAAAGACCACCCGGCCAACGATAATTAACATAAAACATATCCGAACGCTTTGCTTCTTGAACAATCACATCTTGCGCTTGTTTTTTTGTCCCTACAAACAAAACGCGTCCACCCTTTGTTGCAACTTCTTGCAAAAAATCTTTGGCCTGATTCAGACACTCTGCAGTTTTTTCCAGATCAATGATATAAATCTTGCTTCTGGCGCCAAAGATAAAAGGTTTCATTTTTGGGTTCCATCTTTTTGTTTGGTGTCCGAAGTGAACCCCTGCTTCTAGCAGTTTCTTGATCAACTCGTTTGTCATCCTTCCTCCGTTTAACTGTTTTTTGATAAAAATCTTAGCTTTTTATCGTCTTTAGAAAATTAATTCACATAGTATAACTAAGAATGAATATAAATGCAACATTTAATTTTTAGCTATTTTTTTATCAAAAATAGCCATTTTTTCACTATTTTTAGGCCTGAAACTGCGTTTCATAAAGTCTTTTATAAAGAGCGCATTCCTCCAAAAGTCTCGCGTGAGGAGCCATTCCAGCGACTTTTCCATCTTCTAAAACAACGATTTTAGTCGCCTTTTTAATTGTAGAAAGCCTATGTGCGATTGAAACAACCGTACGCCCCTTCATCAACTCATCAATTGCTTTCTGAACAAATTTCTCAGATTCCGAATCAAGCTGTGATGTTGCTTCATCAAGAAGTAAGATTGGTGGATTCTTTAAAATAGCTCTAGCAATCGCAATACGCTGACGCTCTCCTCCTGACAAACGAAAACCTCGATCTCCAATCGATGTATCATATCCATTTGGTAATTTTAAGATAAAATCATGCGCAAAAGCCTTTTTAGCAGCCTCTTCGACTTGATCCTGAGACGCCTCAAGATGTCCATATGTGATATTAGCGCGTATTGTGTCGTTAAACAAAATCGTTTCCTGAGTAACAATACCGATCTGGCCACGCAATGATTTAAAACTAACATCTTTAAGATTCACGCCATCAATCTCAACAACGCCTTTAATTGGATCATAAAATCTTGGAATCAAATTGACAAGCGTTGATTTGCCAACTCCAGTGGGCCCGACAATTGCCACAATTTCTCCAACATTAATATCCAAACTTATATCCTGTAAAATAGGCTTTGCTTCATCATCATAATGAAAATCAACATTCTTAATACTTACCTTATCTTTAATAACGCCAATACCTTTTGCCTCTGGACTTTCCACGACCGTTGGTTCTGAATTAAGAACATCGTATACTCGCTCATTTGCAGCTAATGCCTGCTGAACAAGTGCATTAACATTACTTAACTTCTTGATTGGATTCAACATCGACAATAATGCTCCTAAAAACAACCCAAAAATACCAAAAGATACATCCCCAGCAATAACCTGTCGGCCTACCCATAGCAAAACCCCAGCACCAAAAACCGCTCCGATAAATTCTGTAATCGGGCTAATGATCAAAGTCCGCTTAACTGATTTCATTTTAATATTATAAAAATCTTGATTTTGACTCTCAAAACGGCTTGTCTCATAATCTTCCATACCAAAAGCCTTAACCACGCGAACCCCAGAAATCGTTTCAAGCAAAAGCGAATTGATATCAGCCATTTTTCCTTGAGACTGATGTGATAACTTTTTTAATTTCCTTCCAATTTGTTTCATAGGAAAAGCAATGACAGCAGCTAAAACAAGCGTGACAATAAAAACCTTAGGATAAATAAAAAGGATAATCGAGGTAAAAACAAGAATGCGAAATGATTGATAAAAAAGATCTGCAACCCCATAAGAAACAGCATTCTCGACGACTGAAACATCATTTGTAATACGCGAGACAAGCTCTCCAGTTCTTTTTTTACTAAAATAATCTAACGATAAATTCTGAATTGTTCCATAAAGGCGATAGCGGATATCCCTCATGACGCGTTGCGAAACATCATTCATCAAATAACCCTGCAAGAATGTAAAAATGCCTTTTAGAAAAAATATGCCTAACATGCCAAAAGAAACGATATACAAAAGTTTTTCAGATGGCATAGCATTAACAGAATCAATAAAATTCATCACAAAGGCAGGCGCCTTGCTAGGCAACGCAATTTCCCCTTTTCCGAGAATTTTATCAGCCATCGGGACTATTAACGATAATTGAAATCCATCAAAAATCGCCGAAACAAACATACAACCTGTTGCTGCAGCTAGGACCCGAACATGGCCTTTTAAGAATTTAAGAAGTTTGAAATAATTTTTCATAAGTAATACAAATATATAGATATAGATTTTCTAAGGGCTGAATAATAGCATACTGATTGACTTTTGTCGAGTGATTTGTTATAGTGTCCACATTATAAAAACTAATTTATAGAGAGTAATATTATGACTAATAAATTGAATGTTGCTGTTATTGGCATTGGCCATCTTGGCTCACGTCACCTCAAGGTTTATCATGAACTTTCTGACAAAATCAATCTTATTGGTGTCTGCGATATTAAAGAAAAGCGAACCAAAAAACTTGCCGATCGCTACAAGGTAAAACTTTTCACTGACCCAAAAGATCTTATTGGAAAGGTTGATGCTGTTAATATCTGCACCCCAACGACTTTTCACTTTGATATTGCCAAATACTTTCTAGAGAATAACGTCCACACTCTCGTCGAAAAGCCCATTACCACAACTGTTGCTCAGGCAGATGAGCTTGTTAAGCTTGCTGAAGAAAAAAAACGCATCTTGCAAGTTGGACACATTGAACGGTTTAACTCCGCATTTGAAGGTATCAAGCATTTTGCTAAAAATCCAAAATTTATTGAATGTCATCGGCTTAATCATTTTCCAAACCGATCGCTCGATATTGGCGTTGTCATGGATCTCATGATCCACGATATTGACATCATTTTGGGCCTCGCTAGTTCAAAAGTAAGCGAAGTTCGATCTGTTGGAGTAAAAGTCCTAACGCCAATGGAAGATATCGCCAATGCTCGCGTCACCTTTGAAAATGGATGCGTCTGCAACCTAACAGCAAGCCGCGTTTCTGATGAAGTCACAAGAAAAATTCGTATTTTTCTCGAAGATGCTTATATTTCCCTTGATTACGTTAAACAAGAAGCCTTTATTTACAAAAAACATCGCAAACTTATCTCCAAGCACTCCCTTCCAATTGAAAAAGAAGAGCCTCTTAAAAAAGAGCTCGAATCATTTATTGATTGTGTTCAAAACAACACGAAACCTATTGTTTCTGGTGTTGAAGGCCGCGACGCTCTTATGCTAGCTTTAGAAATAACAAATCAAATATGGAACAACAAAAAAACCACTTAATTATTGTCGCAGGAGAAGCATCTGGAGACGCACATGCTGCCTGCCTTGTTAATGCTATTAAAGATCTCGATTCTAACGTAACGTTTTCCGGTCTTGGTGGCGAAAGAATGGCTTCAAGCGGAGTCGAACTTTACGCCGACCTCACCAAAATTGCCGTTATTGGTTTTATCGAAGTCCTCAAGCATTACTCCGAATTCAAAAAACTTTTTGATCTTATCTTAATCAAAGCTAGAGAAACAAATGCAAAAGCTGTCATTTTAGTCGATTATCCAGGCTTTAATCTTAAACTCGCTAAAAAATTAAAGAAAATGGGCATCAAGGTTATCTATTACATTAGCCCACAAGTTTGGGCATGGAACGAAAAACGTGTCGAATTAATCAAAAATGTCGTCGATAAAATGATTGTTTTGTTTGAATTTGAAAAAGAATTTTATGCAAAGAAAGGATTAGATGTTGTATACGTCGGCCACCCTCTTGTTGATGAAGCAAAAGCAAATGAAACTCGCGATTCAGTTATGGAAGAAACGGGATTAGAAAAATCAAAAAAGACAATTGCCCTCTTGCCAGGTTCGCGACAAAAAGAAATCACACGCCTTTTGCCAGTCATGATTAACGCTGCAAAAAATCTTTATCAAAAAAACCAAGATTTACAATTTCTCATTTTAAAAGCATCAACTATTTCAGATAATCTTCTAAACAAGTATTTATCCAAAGATTTTCCAATTAAAATTTTAAACAATCGCTCTTACGATGGCATTAATGCTTCAGACTTTTGCCTTGTTGCTTCAGGAACGGCAACGCTTGAGGTTGCCATCTTTGATAAACCCATGGTTGTTATTTACAAAACATCTTTTTTGACATGGGCGCTTGCAAAACTATTGATTAAGATTCCCTATATTGGACTTGTCAACGTCGTCGCTCAAAAAAAAGTTGTTCCTGAATGCGTGCAACTTGATGCCACAGAAATAAAGATTGTATCAGAAACAATTTCCATCCTAAGCGATCCCATTAAGACAAAATCAATCAAAAGCGATCTTACTAAAGTAAAGAATGCTCTAGGCGCACCAGGCGCTAGCATGCGTGCAGCAAAAGAAATCCTTTCTTCCTTAAGATAAATAATATTTGCTTAAATTATGACCCGGTAGGATGAGCTAGGCGCTCCATGTGCTTGATTAAAACATCTTTGTCGACTGGTTTTGTAATAAAATCATCCCAGCCCATATTGTACTTTTCCATCAACGAGTCTTTGTAGGCAGTAATCATGACAATAAAAGCTTCTTTTTTAGGTGAAGTCAACTCTTCTTCTTTAGTTCGAATTGCCTTTAGCACTTCAAATCCGGTGACTTTAGGCATCGTAACATCAAGAAGGATAAAATCAAAATGAACATTCTTAGAAAGACTGTCTTTGTAAGCGTCTAATGCTTCTTGACCGTTTGAAACATCGATGCATTTTGCTCGGCCTTTTAAAGCATCAAGTAATTTCTTTCTATTTTGAGGATCATCCTCAGCGATCAAAACATTCCACATGACTCTTCCAATCTTAAAACTTTTTAAACTCCTTAAATCTATTATATCGCTTTTTATTATTTAGCAAATTAAAATTCACAATATCAAAAATATTTCTAAATATGAATCTTTTCAAAATCTTTAGCAGAAATCCACCCAATTTTTCCATCTTCTCGCTTAATTTTTGCCCAACCATCCTGCATCACAAGAACGTTGATCTTAGAGCCAGGATGAAGAAGAAAATGCGCTGTTGCATCCTCTTGCGGCTCAAACCTAGCATCTGTGTCAACAGTGATTATCGCCGCTTGATCTCCCGCTGCTAATTTGCTTATCAGCATAAAAGCAACAAAAATAATAACAACAAAAAATAACCCAACAATGACAAAAATATTTTTCTTTGGCAATCTTAACATCACGCCTAAAGCAATAAAAAGTCCAAAAACAACATAAAAGATCAAAAGAAACCATGTGAATTCATTATATGTAAATGAATTTTTTATTCTATCTAAAACATGAAATAAAAATATTCTTTTTGCAGACAAATCACGTGCCTGGGTGAGAGAATAAACATAATTCTCATTTGATCCAAGATCACCATCTCTTGGAATAAAAAGTTTTGCACGTTCATAGTTCACAATCGCCATCCCGAGATTACCTATTTTAAAATAACTATTGCCCAAATTATAATAAAGCGCTCCACTAGAAAATCCAGAACGAACAACGCCTTCATAAAGCTCAGCAGCTCTCTTGTATTCTCCCTCTTTATACGCAAGATTTGCTTCATAAAACTTTGACAATACATCCTGAGAAATCGCGTGAGCATCACCCGGTAATGCAAAAATGCTAAAAATAAATAATAAAAAAAGGATTATTCTAAAAATTTTCATTTTATATTCTTTCAAAAAAGTCAATAATATCTCGAACATCAGAATAACTCATTTTCATGCTTCCTTCTCCTCCTAAAACCGCCCCGTACCTAACACAATCACATTGAGATAAAAGAGATTGCGTTTTAATTACTATGTCAGACAAAACATTTTCTTTACTTAAAAATTCCTTAATGTCTCTATCGGTAATCATACCCTCAGGCATAGCAAGTTTATGGCTAAAATATTGCTGCAAAAGTTTAAAGACAGTATCGTAAAACTCCTGCACCTTGCCCTGATCCATAAATTGCTTTGCCTGCTGCAAACCCTTTTGCGCCTTTTCTGGAGCGCGTAGACGCTTTGCATAAGCAGTGTCTGTTTCAATTCTTTGCCTTTGCACAAAAACAAAACAAAAAAATATAATAATCAAAAAATATAAAACTACAAAAAACCAAAGACGAACATCTTGACACATAGCCCATTTTAAAGAAAAAAACGTTCCCGGGTAATCTTTAATAAAAATAATATCGCGCCCCAAGCGATCATCTTGAGCTAAAACAGGCTGCTGTCCTGAAAGCTCTACAAGCTTCAAAGGCTGATCAGCTTTGGCCTTATTAACTATGAGAGAAAAAGGACCTTGCATGATTGTTTGATATTTTTTTCTCGATGTATCAAAATATACAAAATTAATCGCAGAAACTTCTTTTATGTCTTTAGTCTTAGGAATCAAGACCTGTTCTAATGTCTTAACTCCATTTTCTTCTTTAATTTGAGGGTCATAAACCTTAAATTTTTTATTATTTTCAAGAACTGGCATTGCTACTACCTTTAAGTTTCCGTTGCCTCTGACAGTCATCTTAACTGTCAGAGGATCACCAACATTTACCTCCTTGGGACTTACAGAAGCAGAAAAGTTAAAATTTCCTACGCCAAACGAAAAATTATCAGGAGCACCCTCAGGCAGAGGCAACACATCCATCTCAAACGATTTTGACGTAAGTTTAATTGGACGAGTCTCATGCGACCCAAAAAAGTTATCGAAGACAAAGCCAGAGAAAGATCCAAAATCATCAAAAAATGACCCTCTCGATGAATCGCTTTTATATAAAAGATTGCATGCTAGCTCTGCAGGACCCAAAGAAACCTTACCAGTTCGAGAGGGATACGCAACAACATTAAATTCAACAATATTATAATGGATACCATCTAGAACATCTTGATATTGCTTAGGCTTCTGAAACTCTTCAAACACAAAACCTACTTGATCAATCTGAGGAAATTGAATATCTTGAACAGAAACTCCTGAATAAAAAAGCTTGATCATTACTGAAATCTTTTCATTAAGGTATGCTTTTCCCTTCTTTGCTTTCAATGTTAAAAATATTTTATCACTAATACTCCCCTGGTCAGGACTTGATGCATTAGGCGAAGTTGCAGCGTTCTTTTCTTCAACAACTTCTAGATCAATTTGTTTAGAAAAATACTTATTACCGTCAATGGAAATACGAAAACCTGGAATTTTAAAATGGCCCAGACTTTGAGGAAACAAAATATACTGATATGATATTGATGAAGACTGCTGTCCATTAACAATAGAAACGCTTGAGGAAGGTCCTAAATATTTTGATTGAAACCCATCGATCTCCGGCAACTTAATTGGGGAAACACTCTGAGTCCCAGCAATAGTTAAACTAAGCTGAATGGTCTCATCTAAAGCAACTTTTGTTCTATTGACAGATGAGGCAAACTGTATATCTTGAGCCAATGCAACCTGACAGAAGCAAAATACAAAAAAAACACAAGATAAAAGTATTCGATTCAATATTTTATTTTTTATTAACATTAATTAATTACCAATCTTTTTCTACAGAAAATGCGTCACGTTTTTGTGGAGCTAAATTAAGAAGACCTTTTGGCTCTTCATTTTGTTCATAGTTACCGAGCTTCATAGCTGCCTCTTGCTTTGACATTTTAGACTGATCCTTAAGCTGCCCTTGAGCTTGCTCTTGATTTTTCTGATCAGCTTCTGAAGACTGAGGCTTGCTCTGTTCTTGAGAGTCTTTTTCCTGATTCTTAGAAGACTGATCTTCAGACTCTCGACTCTGCTCCTGCTGTTTTTCTTCCAAAGACTGATCTTGCTTACTCTCTTTGTTCTCTTGATTTTCTTGACTATCGCTAGGTTGCTCCTTATTATCTTGCGACTGATTTTGCTTCTGCTCTTTTTTATTTTTGCTTTCCTTATTTTCACCCTTATTCTGCTGCTCTTGGCTTTGCTGATCTGATTTATCTTTTTTCTGATTCTCTTTATTTGGCAAAGGACATTGTTTATCTTGCTGTGACTGTTTTTTCTTTTTCAATCTCTCAAGCTCTTTTTTTACAAAATCATGATTAAGCTTTGCATCTTCATCTTGCTCATCAAGAATCATTGCTTTTTCATAAGATTGAAGACTCTTCTCAAGCGATTGAATAGCAGAATCTAAATTTTCTTTTTCTTTTAAAATACCATTTTCATAAAGAGCATTACCCAAATTATACTGTGCCTTCTCTTGAAGAATTTCATTGTCACTTAACAAGGTTTTTTGAAAATGTGAAAGCGCTTCATCAAATTTTTCTTGCTGATATAATGAAGCCCCTATATTAAAATTAATAATATCAGAATCTGGCTGCTTGTTCAAAGCCTTCTTGTACTTCTCCAAGGCTTCTTCATATTTTTCCTCATGATAAAGCTTATTCCCGCTCTTAACATCTTGAACTTCCCCAGCAAATAAGGCGCATGGAGCAAACAGCAAACAAATAATTACAAAAGAAACTATTCTCATATTTTTTGTCTTGTTGAAATTAAAAACTCCATAACTAATAAAAAAAATGCTATCGCCAAAGGAATTTGAAATCGCTCTGTATATTGCTTTTTCATCTTACTTTCAATTTCACGCTTTTCCATCTTTGATAAACGTTTTTCATAAATATAATCTAACCCAAATTCTGCACCGCTAGAACGAACATAGGCCCCATCTGTTAACAATGCTATTTTTTTAAGCATATTTTCATCTAATCTAGATTTTACAAAATTACCACTCTTATCCTTTAAAAATTCATAATTACCATCATCGCTTTGAACGCGAATCAGCTCACCTTCAGGAGTACCTATGCCTACACAAAAAATCTTAATACCCTTCTGCGCTGCTTGTTTAGCCGCAGCAATTGGATCTCCTTCTAAATTTTCACCATCCGTAATAATTACAACCGCCTTGTACTGACTAGGAACCTTTTCATATCCCTTCATGGCTTCATTAATAGCACTTGCAAGCGAAGTTCCTCCTCGAGAAATTGTATTCTGACTTAAGTCGTCTAAAGCAAGCATAAAACCGCTATAATCAACAGTTAAAGGGCATGTCAAAAACGCGGATCCAGAGAAAGCAATCAATCCAATTCGATCTCCCTGAAGCTTCTTCACAAGATCTTTGACAGCTAATTTCGCACGTTCTAATCGATTTGGCTTAACATCATCAGTAAGCATGCTTTTTGATGTATCAATAGCAACGATAATGTCCAGTCCCTGCCTCTTGACTTCCTGCCATTTAAATCCCCATTGTGGCCTTGCAAAAGAAATAGCTACAAAAACAAAAACCAAAGCTAAAATAATACCTTTTAATATTTCTAATTGCTGATTTTTATTAGCAGCAATATATGGCACTAAATTTTCTGCAACAAATCTTCTTATTATTGTTTTTTTGCGCCTAAATGCCCAAAACAAAAAAAGACCTACGACTACAGAAAACCACAAAAAGTTTAAATATTGAATCTCTGCAAATCTCATTCCTAAGGAATCCTTAAAAGCAATGTTCTAGATAACAATATCTCAAGACACAAGATAACTAATCCTAAGGCAACAAAAACCCAAAATAACTGTTGATAATCTCTGTATCCAGATTGTTCAATCTCTGTTTTTTCAAGTCTATCAATAGCTTTATAAATATCTCTCAAAGATTCTGTATCCATTGCCCAGAAATATTCTCCAGACGTTATTTTTGCAATCTCTTTTAAAGTATGGTCATCTAAATTGATCTCGACGTTTTGATAAGCCGTCCTACCCCAAAAATCTTTAGCAGGAAACGGAACTGGTCCTTTAGTGCCAACTCCTATTGTATAGATACGAATTTTATTGGTCTCAGCTATTTTTGCAGCTTCAATGGGATCAATTTTCCCAGCATTATTAACCCCATCAGTGAGCAAAATTACAATCTTGCTTTTTGCCTTACTATCTTTAAGTCTCGCCACAGACGAAGCTATAGCCGATCCAATTGCAGTACCATCTTCTATCAAGCCAAGTCTTAAGCGCTCTAGGTTTGTTAAAAGCCATTCGTGATCTAAAGTTAACGGACAAATCGTATAAGCAAAACGAGAAAACGCAATAATACCTATCTTGTCATCCTTACGCCCTTCGACAAATTCCTTAACAACGTTTTTTACAATTTCCAAGCGGTTCACACGTCTATTTTGTAGCTTAAAATCTTCTGCCCCCATGCTACCCGAGACATCAACGGCCAAAATAATATCAATCCCTTCTGTCTTATGCTTGGTTTCCTCAAGCGCTCGACGCGGACCTGCCAACGCAATCAAAAAGAATAAAACAGTAATCAAGCGCAAAACAAAAAGATTTTGACTCAAAGTAACTTTAAAGCTTCCAAGAGTATCCTTTAAAAGAATACCAGAAGAAAACCTAAGCGTTGGCTTCTTCTTATGTTTATACCTCAAGTAAACCAGCGCAAGAACAACAGGTGCAATAAATAAAATCCAAGGATCTTTAAATTCCATTATC
Source organism: Candidatus Aceula lacicola (assembly GCA_030765785.1). Classification (GTDB taxonomy): domain Bacteria; phylum Omnitrophota; class Gorgyraeia; order Zapsychrales; family Aceulaceae; genus Aceula; species Aceula lacicola. The sequence continues at coordinate 19,073 of JAVCCC010000043.1, forward strand.
TGTTCGCCTTGTCTGATCAATCAATTTTTTAGCCAATAAAAAACTATTCTCCATCTCATCAATCTTCGGACCATATTTAGCAAACTTTACCATATCGCAAGAGTCTAGAAATTCACGTAAAAAACTTTTTTGAGATGCAACCAAAGAAGGAGCCTGCTTAAGTTCCCTTAAAAATTCCTCAGTAGTCATTTCAGGTGCTTTAATCAAAAATTCACCCTCTAAATACCTTCGAACAATATCTGAGAGCTCAACATAATACTCTTGGATCTTTCCTTCTCGAGGAAAATCCTTAAGCCTTAAATTTTCTAAACGCTCACAAGCAATAGCATAAGGTGGCCTGGTCACAACAGGAGCCTGCAGCTTATTTCTTTTCTTAAGATAAAAATAGCGGAATAAGAAAAATCCTCCTAAGGCTAACGCCAAGAAAACGATAACAAGTAAAAAAAAATAATTTGCAGGAAATTCAACTGGCGGCTTAATCCCGCGAAGTCCTTCAGATTCTTGAGCAAAACATTCAGTAACAAAAAACATATTTAACGAATCCTTTTTCTTCGTTTAATAAAAAACTTTGCTAAATCATTGGCATACGGACGATCCGTTGAAATATTAATAAAATCCATTCCAACCGATCGAAACAATTCCTCTCTTTTTAAAACTCTCTCTTTAGAGCTCTTACGATATTCTTCTCTAACTCCGAAATTACCCGAATCAACAGAAAACATTTCTCCTGTCTCAGCATCTTCCAAATCAATAATACCGCAATCAGGGAGTTCACTCTCTCTTGGATCATTAAGAGTAACTGCTATTAAATCATGGCGCTTATTAGCTATTGCCAAATCTTTTTTTAGACGAGCTACGATATCAGATTCAAAAAAATCAGAAATCAAAAAAGATACACTTTTTCGCGTTGTGACCCTGCTTAAATATTCAAGAGCCTCACGTATATCCGTTTTCTGCCCTTTTGGCTGATAGTACAAAACCTCACGAATAACGCGAAGCACGTGACGAATACCTTTTCTAGGAGGAATAAATTTCTCTATTCCATCTGTAAAAATAATTAATCCTATTTTATCATTATTTCTAATAGCGGAGAAGGCCAAAACAGCAGCTATTTCTGCAGCAAGCTTGCTTTTTAATTCATTTACTGTTGCAAACTGACAAGACTTTGATGCATCAACAAGAAGCATTACAGTCATTTCACGTTCTTCAACAAATTTCTTAATATGAGGCTTTCCTGTTCGTGCTGTAACATTCCAGTCAATTGTTCTAATGTCGTCTCCCGGCTGGTATTCACGAACTTCATCAAATTCCATACCAAGGCCCTTAAAAACGCTATGATAAGCCCCTGCAAAGACATTTGTAACAAGCCTAGATGTCCTTATCTCAATATGGCGAACATTTTTTAGAATTTCTTTAGGAATCATGACTAACTTCTAATTGTTTACGGAACTTCAACTTCATCAAATATTCTTTTAACAATATCCTCAGATGTCTTTTCTTCCGCTTCTGCCTCGTAGGTTGGCGTGACACGATGACGTAAGACATCCATCCCGATGGATTTAACATCTTGCGGGGTCACATAACCACGTCGCTGAATAAACGCATAGGCCTTAGAAGCTATAGCAAGATAAATGCTTGCACGCGGCGAGGCTCCATACTGAATCAATCCCTTCAGATCAGAAAGATTATAGTTTTGAGGATTTCTTGTTGCCTCAACAAGATCAATAATATACCGCTCAACTTTTTCATCCATATAAATCTCATCAATCAAACTGCGTACTCGTATAATGTCTTGAGGCGTAACAATTTTCTTTACATCAAACTCCTTTTTTGTAAATGACATGCGTTTTAAAATCTTATATTCTTGCTCTTTTGTCGGATAAGTAATATTAACTTTTAGCATAAAACGATCCACCTGAGCTTCAGGCAAAGGATATGTACCTTCTTGCTCGATAGGATTTTGCGTAGCCAATACCAAAAATGGATCATCTAATTTTAAAGTCTCTTCTCCTATTGTAACCTGTCTCTCCTGCATAGCCTCAAGCAACGCACTCTGCACTTTTGCTGGAGCTCGATTAATCTCATCCGCTAAAATAATATTTGCAAAAATAGGACCCCTTTTTACGCTAAACGTTGACGTCTTTGGCTCATAAATAACTGTACCTGTTAGATCTGCAGGCAACATATCTGGAGTAAATTGTAACCGTTGAAATTTTGCCTGAATAACATCCGAAAGAGTTCTGACTGCAGTAGTTTTTGCCAATCCTGGAACGCCTTCGATAAGAATATGACCATTGGCTAAAAGACACACCAAAAGTCTCTCGAGCAAATATTCTTGGCCAATAATTACTTTTTGCATTTCAAAAAGAATGCCATCTAAGAACGAACCTTCTTTCTTAACCTTTTCGTTAATAACAGTAACGTCACTTTTTTCTGCCATCTTCCTCCTCCTTCTATCGTTTTGCTATGTGCCCATATTAATCTTTTTCTTTTTTATATTGCAATAATATAATTTTACACAAAAATCTTATATTTTCAAGTAAGACATGGGCATAAAATATACTGCTTGCATATTTATCAGACTTCAAATTTTTAGTTATATTTTGTTAAACTTTTATTAGGAAAAATAAAACTTTAAAATAATATCAATTCTTAAAAGAAAACGTCAATACGCTTACATTTTCCTGCGCGAATACGCTCAGCATAAGGTGACGGAATCACTTTATCGTTAAGCTCAATATTCTTTTTTGTACCAGAAAAATCAAGAACAACTTTTTTAATCTTTGACGAAACATCAAATGTATTAACTCGTTTTGGATTATGATAAACAACTAATGTCGAGGCAATAAAATTAAAAGCATACGTATTTTTAGGAAACGCTATATCTTGCCATTTCTTAGCGTGATCACAAAAACGAACACATGTTGGCTTTGTTGTAAACAAAGACTTTTCCAAAATTGGCTTAAACTCAAGCTGCAACTTTCCGTTTTTATCTAAAGTAAAAGGCTTTAATCCTGCATTCATAAAAAGCCACATATGCAAAGATTCAGCTGTTGACCCGCTAAGACGTGCAACATATCCTCGCCCATGAATATCAGGATCCTCATGTGCGCTACTAACAATAAAAGAAGAATTCTCTAAGATACTGCGGCTATATTGCTTTGGATCCAAAAATGGTACTAGCGTATTTCTTAAGTTAGAATAAAACTCTTGATAAAGCCCACAACGTAACAGCTCAAGTAAAAATTTATATTCCATATGTAGCCAAATCGATTCATTTTCAAGCCATCCAGAAGGAAAAATACGCGTACGTCCAATTTCTGATGATTCACCAGACAAATGAGCATTAACCTTATACATTTTTAACTTCTTATCAAACAAATTACTTGATCGAACATCTTTATAATATTCCCTTGCACCTTTTGGATTTGCCTCGACGCGAAGAGCATGAACAAATCCTTCAAGAAATGGCGGCAAAGCATGTCTTTTAAATTTCGTAGGAATAACAAAAGACACATCTTGATCACTACCATCTTTAATCTCTTTATAATTTGTAATTTGATGACTAAAATAAGTGGCAAGCACTCCCTTTTTACCTTTGGCAAGAGAAACACCCTTGTCTACTTTCTTAATCACAAGATTTAAAAATTTCTTTATCTCTAAAACCGATATAGATTTTTCTTTTCCCGTAATACCTAATAAAACAGATTTTCGATACGCTTCTTTAATATCATTTGATTCTTGCCAATAAAAAAAAGCGTTCTTCTGAGTCGAAAGAACACCTGTTAGCTTCGAAATAAAACCAACTAGCTCTTCAAACATGCTAACTGATGTTTGATCAGAAACATTCAATTCCTTAAAAGAATTTATTAAAAACAAACAAAATCTCTTTATTTCTAATGCTTCTGAAATTGCAGATCCAAGAAGTCCTGGCAAGCCATTAAGAGCATCATACCAATTTGGCTTATCCGCTTCCATTTCAACACCAACACCAGAAGGATCGAGCGAAGCTGATTTGTTAGCAACAAGACATAAAAGCTTTGTTGTCAAATTTGTAAAATAAATAGATCCTTGTCCATTTTTTACTCTCAGCTTGCTATCCCTCTTAGAAGAAAGCATGGTCTCGGACATTTTCGTCACAGATTGATATTGACGCGGTCCTCGATCTGTTAAAACGTATCTTTGTCGTCTAGGTAAAACATAATGATTATTATGATAAAAACTAAATGCCTTTTTATCTAAAAATAAATTTCCTAAATTCTCAGGATAAACATTTAAATAACTTTCAATAAGATCTAAATTATACGTCCAATGATCTGTCCAAAACCCTTCACCATGATCCGCTAGCTCGCGAATATGACAAAAAGAAAGAATCGTTGTTAAAAACTCTTTCGGTGTTGTTGTAAGTTTAATATGATTTTCAAAAATAAATTTTAAAAGCTCACCTGGAAAGAAATCTTTTTTCAAAAACGCGCTAACTAGTTTTGCATTCTTGCTTTTTACATATTTCTTAACCAACCGATCAGCTAGATTTGGATCAGACAAACCAAACGCTGTTCCCCTAACAACAAGAGGATTGTATCCGTCAGCTTGACTTAATGATAAAAAGTTAATTATGCCTGTGTCTTTAAGATCCTGATTAAACCAAATATCATTCCGTCTATTCTGATTAACATCTCGATAGTTTCCGTTTCCTTGCGATAAAAATGTCGGATTTAGAACAAAATAGTTATAATCTCTTTCAGGATCGCCGTGCTTTCGACTAAAAACATTAAAAACAACATTGCCCTGCTCTGTCTTAATCGAAATTGGAAGACCACCACGCAAGACATTGTCAACAAACGTTTGAGACGAATACAAATTAAATTCACGCGAATCACTATTAGTAAAGACTAGATTTCGGATCTCATCAATAATCTCGCGACTTCGCTCTATCTTTGCATTCAAATAACTACTCGCAATACTTTTCTTAACAATTCGATTAAGTTCGGGCTTACTATGAATATATCCAATCATAGACGTGACAACCGTTTTTTGTCCTGGCTTAAGAGAACTTTTTGCAAAACTCATCGCACAAGGAGTCTTATTCCTTGTTTTTTGTTCTTTAGGAGATTTGAAATTCTTTTGATCAACAAACGCTTTTGGATAGATAAAATCCTTTGATCTTCCAAAGATACAAGATGGCTGAACAATCGGATCTAAAAGTTTTGGTGATTCTCCATTTCCTTGAAAACTAAAATAAAAATTACCTTCCGTAATATTTTGAACACATGGCTTATCAGAAACAACGACTTTCAAGTTATAATACGCTGCTTTCATCTTTAAATTGCTAACCTGAATCCAAGCTTCAGCGGTTCGAGACATATCTTTTAAAAGCTGATACTTTAATCCATAAGGAATAATGACAGGCATCCCATCAATAATCTCAATATCATATTTCTTTTTTGATAAATTCTTAACAGAAACTCTTCGAATCAATGCTGCATACTGTTCTTCGGGAAGCGCTGAATAAGTGACCTCAACAGAAATGCCAAGCGTTTCATTAATCTCTTTAATTGTTAAATCATGGGCTGACATCGCCATTTTCTGAACACGCTTAAATTTACAATTAATCAAATTTTCTTGAAAAGGTTCGTAAAAAACTGTTTTGGCGCCATCTTTAATTTTAAGAAAAGTACGAAAACCTTGAAGAGAAACATCGCGATACGCCTTATTTGCTGGCTGAAACTCCATAATCGACTTATCTTTACTCTCAACGCCAAAACTTGAAATACATTGCCCACGATTCACATAAAAAATCCACATCGGTATTCCCCAAACTCCAGCAATCCCAGGAAAAAAATTTGTAAACGGTTTTGCATTGCTATAATTTTCAATAACAAATCGATTTTCTTGATCTAAATAATACCGAACTTCTTCTTTCTTTTTTGTGGTCATTTTTCTCTCTTATTTCTAAGTAAATTTAATTAATAAGGATCAACAGAGCTTCTAAAAATATTATAAAATCCTATTAGCTTAACCCATATAACAGGTCCTGGATCATCTTTGTCTCCAAATCGAACACGATTAAGTTGATACACGTCTTTATTAAATCGATCGTACCCACGATTTGTTGTACAAGCAGATTTATATCCAAGCTCTTCAACCTTCTTTTTTGTGAATTCACTAAAACCACCTGAAGGATAACAAAAATTATAAATAGGATGACCAACTTTTCGTTCAATTACCCTTTTACTATCTCTAATTTCTCTCATTTGCTCTTCTTCAGAAAGCCCCGGTAAATAAGCCTCTGAAAACGTATGGCTCCCAACCATGACGCCGAACTTTTCCATTTCTCTAATCTGACCCCAAGTCAAATAACCCTCTTGACCAATTTTCTCTGGAACAATAAAAATTGTTGCCGGAAATCCATATTTCTTTAAAACAGGAAATGCGCGAGTATAATTATCAACATACCCATCATCAAAAGTCAGTACAACTGTATTATGAGAAATCTTATCTTCGCCAGTAATCGCATCAACAAGCGCGTTCAAGCTAATAACATTATATCGATGTCGCTTTAAAAAAGACATCTGACTCTCAAACTTCTTGAGCGCTACCCCACTTAAATGATGAAAATCTTCAGATTCATCAACATTATGATACATAATAATCGGAACTGTATATTTACCATAAAGCTCTGCCCCGTATGTCCCAGCGATAACAATAAAAAGAATTACAATAACAATAATTCGTTCAAATTTCTTCATAAAATTCCCTCAAATTTAAGATAGCGATTGACGAACTAAATTGCTCACAAGCTTATTGTCAGCACGTCCTTGAGTTTTTAAACCAACAGCTTTCATAACAGCCCCCATATCCTTCATGCTACTTGCGCCAAGCTCCTGAACAACTTGATCAATAATCTTCTTTGTTTCTTCTTCAGGCATTTCTTCAGGCAAATATAAACGTAAAATTTCTAATTCTTTCTTTTCTTTTTCAACTAAATCTTGACGATTTCCTTGCTCAAACTGGGAAATCGAATCTTGTCTTTGCTTGACCTGCTTTTTAATAACAGCAATCACTTCTTGGTCTTCTAGTTCGTCTACTTTTTTCTCAATGATTACATTCTTTAGCTGTGCCCTTAAAAAACTTAAAACGGAACTTTTCAAACTATCCTTATCCTTCATAGCCTGAATATAATCCTTTAAAATTTGCTGCTCTAACATATCTGTATTCCTTACGTTATTGGCCAAAATTGACTATTAAATTCCCTCTATCATAATTGTTTTGTTTCTAGATTTCAATCCTTTTATGATTTCTATTTTTCCCTTTGAAACTTTGAAATATTTGGCTAAAAAAGCCAATAAAGCCTTATTTGCCTTGCCATCAGCAGCAGGAGCATTTAAATAAACCTTCAAAATATCGCCTTCTTCTTTTATTAAATTCTTTTTAGCTGAAGCAATAACTTTTATATTAATTCTCATATATGTTTCAAGACAAAACCATTAACCCAGAATGAGCATGAAGCCATTCCTCGCATTCCTTATAATCTGGCAAAACTTTTTGAACGCGATCCCAAAACTTCTTAGAATGATTTGGCGTCTTTAAATGACAAAGTTCGTGGACAACAATGTAATCCATAACTCGAAAAGGTGCCATCACAATTTTCCAATTCAAATTAATTCGTTTTGTCAAATGATGACAACTGCCCCAAATCTTTTTTTGTGCGCGAACGCTAACTTTACTAGGGTCTACTTTTAGAAATCGTGCAAAATGAAAAATACGACCTGCCAAGATTTCTCTTGCCTCTTTCTGATACCATCGAATAAATGCCTTCTTAACGGAAGACTCGATATCTTTTTCTGCCATAGAAGTAGGAACATCCACTTTCCAATAATCCGACAAAAAAGAAATTGATACTTTTTTATTTCGAGTTGGACAATAAGAAAGTCTGTTCTTTTGGCCTAAAAATAAAAATTCCTCTCCATCGGCAAATGATCGCTTTTCTGATCGAAAATATCGCTTCTGAAATCCTTTAATTTTTTGCTGAATCCAAAACGCTTTGTCCTGAATAAATTTAATAACCTCTTGCTCATTTGAAAAAGATGGCGCAAAAACACGCACCACTAAATCTTGATCAATTTGAATAGCAATAGTTTTTCGTCGAGGAGATCGAACAAAAACATAGGAAAGCGGTCCGGCTGCGGTTACAATTTGACAATTCTTTGTTTTCACGTGACCTAATTATTCAAAAAACGAAACATTGATATTAACTTTTTTTACTGGCGTACCAGACAAACCAACTGGAGCACTTACTATTTTTTGCGAAGAAAAAACCTGTCCCTCTTTTATCATGTACCCCTGATTTCCTTGAGCCAAAGCCAAAGCATCTCTTTGACGCAAGGCTTCTTTTTTTGCCTGTTGCGCTTGCTGCTTTAATGCTGAAATCTTTTTATGAGATTCTCGAATTGCTTTTTTATGATCTCGAATATTAACAAGCAATGTTGAATACTTTAGATCCTGCATCTGAATATTTATGTTATCAATACGATCTTGATAAACGGATGCCTTTGAAGAAAACAAGTCAGGATTTTCTTGCAATAAAAGATTGATCTCTGTTCTTAAGCCTGCCAATTGCATTTTTAAATCATTTCGTTCACCAATTAATACTTTTTTTGAATTATCTAACTCTGCAATGCGCGCTTGTGCCAACGAAGACTTAAGAGTGCTGACTTCTTTTTTTACTAATTTATTCTCTTCTTGCGTTTGTGTCAGCAAGCTTTCTGTCTGCGTAAGCAAAGCCTTGGTCGTATTATAATTCTTTGTAAGCTCACCAAGCATCAGTTCCTGCGCTTGATACGCACCTATTGACATGCGATAAAGATCCGCTTGTTTCTTAGAAGATCCAAGCATTAAATGATTCGACTTCTCGATTGTCTTCTGGATCGAAGACTGCTGACGCAAAACAACAATGCCCAATCCAACAACAACAATAAAAAGAGTTATGTTTAAAATATCCCCGAATCGATCAAAACGCTCTATTCTTGAAATACGATCTCCAACTCTTTCTTTCAATCTTTCCATAACCTCAGAAGCGGGATTAATAAATTCAACACCACAAAGTAAACTTTGATTAAAAAAACTTTTTCGTCTCGACCAAACAATGCGCCCTTGCGTTGGAACAAACTCGCCTTGAGCAGGAGAATCAACATCCAACTGAAGCACTGTGCCGTCTCCAAACGGCTTCATCGCTTTTGCTTCAATCAAGGCACCCGAGGTGCTGATATCTCTAATTTTACCAATACCCGAAACGTCAGCCCCTGCCATCCACTTGACTGGAAGATGTTCTTTAACGCGAGACTCTTTTCGAGCTTCCTTGTAAAGTTTTGTTGGAAATCCAAATAAATTGCGAGACATAGCCCCTCCTTCGAACATACGTATTATCTACACATCAAAAATAGAAAAAGCAACCCCTTGGCTTTAGGGCTGCTTCATTAAATCTTTGTTTATGAGTATACATAGTATATATATTATATTATTATTTATATTTTAGCACAAATAAACTTTTTGACAATAAAGGTTTCAATTACCAGCGAACCGTTACAGCGTCCTTTTTCTCTACCTCACGTATTTCCTGCTGTCGTTCATTATATTTTTCTTGAAGATCATAATCTTCTTGTGTATAGGCGCACCCTGAGATTAAAAATAAAATAAAAATTAGTAAAAATCTTTTTATATTCATAATAAATTCTCTTAAAACAAAAGCTGCTGTTCTTCTTTTCGAATAACTTTTTGGTTCTTTAGATCATCAATAGATTTATAATACTGACAATATTCACAATTTTCGGAAAATTCTGGCGGGTGGTCGCTGCGCAAACAATCATAAGCTTTTTGAATAATATCATCAACCCATGTGTCGTCACCAATATAACCCAAAATTTCAATACCAAAATCCAAGCGCCCATCAAAAGACTTTCGATTCTTATCAGCATTGCAATAAACAAAATAACCAGTATTAGAAACGTTGAGGCTTTGTTTTCGTAAAAGCCATTGATAAATTTCCATTTGGCGCTTGTATGCCTGACGATACTCGCTATTTAGTGAAATCTTTCCATTCGTACTTGTTGCTTTATAATCAACAACAAACAATTCGCCATTTGGATTTATCCAAATATCATCAACAGCACCAAAAATAATTAAATTTCTTGTCTCATCGTGGTATCGAACACCTTTAAAATTCTCACGCCACTCATTCATGCTCTGATGCGAAAATGGAATTGCATCGATTCTATATTTCTGCATCAAAGGATGTGCCATTTTCTCTCGTCTATAAGAATCAAATTCTTTTTTTAAAAGTTCATCAACTGTACTGTTAAGAGTAAACGCCGGCATGCTCGGATGATCAATTCCAAGACGACGGTCTAGATAAAAACATCGAGGACATTTTACAAAATTCTCTAATCGGGAACGACTCAAACGAAACGGAGTCTTAGATTGCGGATTAAATAAATTTCTTGATCTCTTATATTCTTTTCTTCGTTCCATTGTCATTACTTAAAAATCATATCTAAGACGTTTCCAATAACTTGTTCTTCAGCAGAAGGCTTCTGTTGTGACCTAGGTTCACCTTGATCCGAATCGGAAGGCTCATCAAATCCATTTCCTATCTTTAAAACTTTGCCCAAAACTTTTCTAAGCTCCTCTTTTCCTTTGCCTTTCAAAACTTTTGTCCCAAGATGTCCTATATCAGGAAGATAAATAAGCTTATCTGGAACTTTTCCTGTAATCATCACAGGGATAGCAATTTCTTTATTTTCATCCATCAAAAAACTAAACTCTTCTGTAGAATCAACCATGCTTTTTGACAAATCTTGTGAAATAACAATGTTCGCATGAATATCTGCATTTAGATCAAAATCAAGAGTTCCCTTTCCTTCTAACCGAAAAGCATCAGTCGAAACATTCATGCTATCAAGATAAATTTTATTATTTTCAACATAAGAACTAAGCGTTACGTCGGTCAACGGCGTATCTTTCTGTTTTAATTTTTCTTTATACTTCTCAGGAAGATTTTGCTCTAGCTTCTCAACTAGATCAGGAACAAAATTAAGTTTACTCAAAACAACTTCCAAAACATTGATATTTTCAAGCTTTCCCTCTTTAAGAGTCAAGCTCTGCCGCCCCATCTGCGGTTGAAAAGATAGTAATGATAAAAATCCCTTTCCTTCAATTTCTGCAGAAATCGACAAGAGTCCCAATAATTTTATGTCTTGAAAATCTTGATTAATCGCTTTTCCTAAATCAATATCCGAGACATTTAAAGAAATATCATACTGTTGATTATTCTGATACCCTAGCACAGAACCCTTAGCAGAAATCTTTCCCCCTCCTAAATTCGCTGAAACATTTTCAATAGAAATATTATTTTCCTTAACTTCACCACTTGCAGCCATAGAGCTTAAAGGCTCTCTTAAACGAGCACTTTCAACTCTTCCATTCTCAAGGCTTCCTTTTAAATAAACAATATTTACATTTTCAGGACCCAATTCCATTAAATCAATTTTACAAGACAAAACTCCTTGCGGACTTTTTATAAGCTCAACCTGACTCATAGCAGGTACCATTTCCACAATCTTTTCTGGATTAAGTGATGCAAGATTCAACGCAACATTTGTATCTCTAAAATAAACAACTGGTTTTTTAAGATCTATCTTTATTTTTCCATCAACCTTTACATTCTTCTCGCCGGAGAATATCGCTAATTCCAAAACAAAATCAAAAGCATTCGTTAAAGAGAAATTATTAATCCCGAGAGATATCTTTGATACTTTGGTCGCCACAGACTTGCCACCCATGTCATCAGCAAAGCTTAAGGTTCCATTCTTAACTGCTGCATGTTTTATCAAAACCAACGGCAGAGCAGCTACTGATGAAAGATCAGGAACAGACTCCGTATCGGTTGAAACAGTTTTCGTCTTTGCCGATTCTGAAGATGAATCTAAGAATTTAAACGTCTGAAAATTGAAAACACCTTGCGCGTTTCGAATAATTGAAATAGACGGATCAACGAACTCAATACTAGATACAAAAACTTGTCGCTTCGATATCGTTGGGATCAAATCAAGACCAAGTCGTGCCTGCGAAACCGAAAAGAAGTTTTCTTTCGAAAAAGATGGATCATCTAAAACTTGAAAATCTTCTATCGAAACTATCAAACCATCTGCAATAGAAAATGAAAGCGCCAAATCCTTTAACAAAACCTGTCTTCCAAGAACATCTTGAGCTTGCGAGACAATCTGAGGCTGAAACTTTTTTATATCGAATGTATTTACAAAAATAATAATTCCAGAAAAAATAAGAACAATGAGAACAAGAACAACGGCAACAATAATTAATAAAACTTTTGGTATTTTCATTTTTTATGTACCTCAAATGGGTTAAATTCTTTCTCAGCAAAAAGTCTCCAACATGTTCCGGCTAAAGATCCTGCGAGCTTGTTTTGATTTCCCCCTGTAGGCGTCCTCCACCATGGCGCAAAAGGAAAAACCTGTTCAGATGACTTTGTTGCATACGGATAAGCAATGCGTTCCCTAACATAAGGCAAAGCTTTCTTGTCTAAATTATCTAAAATTCTTTTTGCCCTGCTTGCATATTTATCAAAACGTCTTTTCTCTTCTTCTTTTCCGCTTAAAGAATAAAGATGCTTATAATAATCAGCTGCTTTAAGATAGCTAATGGCTATCATTGAAGACCACTCAATCGAAATCATCGGTTCTCGCTCAAAGGTCTCTTTTGATTCAAAATCCGTAAAATCATATCCAGCGATTTCATCAGACTCAATATAAAAATTACTTTCAACAATATCAAGCGCCTCGTCAACACTAAGCCCAAGATCTATCTGAAACTCTTCAGGGCTAAAGGCCAAAATAGAAAAAGCTAATACATCAGACGCCATAATATCCGTATCTGGCCCTATAGGAATACGCGGTTTTTGTGAAAAAATCTTCTTTCTTAAGAAGCTAACAATCCCAAATTTTTCTTTGGAGAAAAGATTCTGATCAAATTTATTTAAAAATTTCTTCTGCAAAAAATTAAAGACAACATACGCATCGATATTATTTTCTGCCGACAAAACATGTTTCCAATCCGCCGCCCAATCCATAAAAGGTCCCATCACAATCCCGCCATCAATATGATTAAGCTCTACTGCCCACATGGCAATCTTATACGCAAGATCCGTATATTTCCGCTTTCCTGTAAAAGCATCATGCTGAAGACAAGCGATAGCAATCCACATATTTGGGCCTAAATGCACTGTTGACTCAATGCCTCGCCCACCTGTCTGAGTCTCAAAGAAATTTGGATATCCAAGACCATTCCAATGTGCCTTAAAAAAATCTAAAATTTTAGCAGCGGATTTATAATCATCCAGTAACAAAAAGGCAATCGCCGTTAAAGCTTGGTCATAGGTCGAAGACTGATTATGCAATTGCCTATCAAATGTATTGCTAAAACTTTTTGCAAGTCCACTTTTAAAATTTTGTTGAGACAATAAATAACGATGCACTTTTTCTGTATCAAGATTTTCCGCATACAAACTTTTTTGAAAATAAAAAACAATAAAAAAAAGTAAAATAAAGAAAAAAATTCTTCTAAGAATATTTATAAATTTCATTGTAGCGGTTTAAAAATCCTTTTCCGAGAAAACCTGTGCAGAAAAAATTTCCAAAGTAATAGAAGGGTCTTTCCATGCATCCGCAGGTAGCCCTGCTTTATGCGCGCATAAATAAGACAAGAATTGTTCGCGATTCCATCCTTGCTCAGTTGCAACCTGTGGTAAAAATAATCCTCTATGAGCTGAATCCTTGGTCACAATAACACCGTGAACACCAAGCTCAATTTCTTCTGAATCACTAATCTTCCATGGCTTCGATAAAACAGAAACCTCAATCTCCAAATCTTCCAGCTCTTTTTTGCTAACAGGAGGAAAGCGCGGATCTTGCGAACAAGACGCAATCGCCATATCTCGAACTGTTTTATAAAGCGGTCCTCGACCTAAAATATTTCCAATGCATCCTCTTAAATTCCCATCTTTGTGAATTGTAACAAACGCTCCTTCTTCTTTTAAAAATCGCTCATCATCCTCACTAACATCCAAAATATTTTCATTCTCAACATATTCTTTTATTGTTTTCGTTGCAATCTCAATCAAACGTTTTTTTTGCACATCACTCAAAAGAATTGTTTTATCATTGTCTTCACTCAGCTTATCTTGTTTATAAAAAACAGCTGATAAATATCCGACAACAGCACTTTTATCCCCAGTCACATCTCCTGAATCAGCATACTTCAAGATTGAAACATCAAGATTTCTTTTTTGAGCATATAAAAGAGCAGCTGAAACAGAAAAAACACCACACAACTCAGACAAGCCTTTCGAACATCTCTCCAGCAACTCTCGTGCATCTAAATCTTTAATAAACGAGATAGTTTTGTCATCCATATTCTTTGCTATTTTCGCATTATGATAATGCGACATGTCTGTGCTGACGACAATCAAAACATCCTCTCGGTCACCGATAATTTCATCCAATGATGATGCAAAACTTTCACATTGATCGTAATCGATCTGTCCAACAATCACAGGAACGATTCTAAAATCTTTAAAAGTTCTTTGCAAAAAAGGAATCTGAACTTCGAGCGAATGTTCTTTAACAAAAACTTCCGGAATAAAATTGACATTCTTATTCTTCTCAATAAGCTTATTAGTAAAATCTTCATCTACCGCAACCAACCCTAGAGGCGTTTCAAATGCACCCTTTGCCCAAACAGATACCCCTGAAAATTTAAAATGATGAGTTGGAGCCAAGACCACGATTGTAGAATATTTTTGTTTTTTTGCTGCCTTATATCCATAAGCAGCAACTAGCCCAGAATAAATATATCCAGCATGGGGAGAAATAATAATTTTTATCTTTTCATTTATTAAATCAGATTTTGCCTGCAAAAAGAATTCATCAATTTGAGAAACAAGCTGAGCCTTGTCGGAAGGATAAAACTGCCCGCTAACATTTGGAGCTTTAATAAAGTTCTGACTATTGGCATTAGCGCACATAGAGATAATAGTGATGATAACAGTAAAGAAATAACGAAAATGTAAAGCCTTCACGGAAGTCCTTTGGATATTTGGAGGCTTGAGAGTTTTACTCTATCTTATTTTGATCTTTATTTTCTTCTAAAAAAGTAAGCATTTGCTGCGAATAAAAATCCATAAATTTCTTCCCGTCTTCTGATTTTGTATCTGCAAGCCTAACGCCGATTTCATACTCTTCCTCGACTTCGATATATTTTACCCAAGCAACCTTTGCGGCTAAAAGCACTTTTTCTGAATCAGGAAGTCCAACAAAAAGATGAATTTCTTCTCCAACACTTGCCTTGTCTTTGATGCAAAAACGCATACCATTGCCGCTAACATCCAAACTAGCTGTCATGACTGGCTGATCCTGAAAAGCAGCAAGCTTATATTCCACAGGTAAAATCATTGAAAAACGTTTATATGATCTTCTGTCGTCCATACGTCTCCTTTTATCTCTTTTATGAATACCACTAAAAAGCCCCTGTGTCAATTGACAAAGGGGCTTTTCTAAATACTTATATTTTTATTTCTATTATTATCTTATAGCATAATCCGAAGACCAGCTGTGATCGAGTGGCCCTAGCGCAGAACGCGCCAAACTTTTGGCTGGCTTTTCTAGGTCATCATCAAATCCCAAAAGAACTGGAAGATGCGGCATTGGCCTAATATTAATAATCACTGGTATAAATCCTTCTACATTGATCTGATTGAGATTTTGAAACTCCATTGGAAGAGGCGATCCACTTATATCTATCTTTATATTTAAATCTTCATAAACTCCTGTTAAATCAATACCACCTATTGAGGAAGAATTTTTACCTAATTCATTTTCTTCAACAAAATCTGAAAGACCAAATCGCAAAATCTCTCGTGCAACTTGTCTCCCTTCAACTGTAGAGGCAAGCTCGCTCATAACAATCATAAAATCACCTATAGGAGCCTTAAACTCATAAAGACTCCGCTGAGCTTCTTTTTTCTTTTTAAATATCAATTCAAAATTATCTCTTTCAGCGCTACCGTCTTTATTATTATAAATTGCAAAAAGATCTTGAAAAATTTCGTCTTTAGAAATTCCATCCCAAATAAGCTCTGGAACAATAACAGATTTTCCTGCAAGCTGATCGATATTTGGAACAGTAATAAGAGTGTCGCTAATGATAGCGCTTATTTTCTGGATTTGATCTCTAGCAGCTTTCACGATCGACTTTCTACCAATTCCTGAACCTTTGTTTCTTGCAAGAGCACGAACAAATTCACGAGCAATGGATTGATTCTTTTCTAACAAACTACTCAAAATAACAAAGAATCCTTCCTCTGTCATGCGATAAAATTCAAGCGAAGCGGAAGGAAAATGTATCTCGATTTCACCCTCTTTTAGCTCTCCATTTTCTTCTTTAACGCTAAGAGTCTTAACATGAAGTTTCCAAAACCACTTTCCTATCTCTTTTTTGACATCATTGATAATCTCAGATTTAACAACAAACACTTTCCCCAGCAATACATCAAGATGATTAACCGGAAGAATTGATACTAAAGGATCTTTAAAGGATTTAATAATTTCTCGTGCTGACTTCAAACTTAAACTACTTGAAACTTGTTCAAAACGCTTTTTTGCCTCGCTTAAAGCTTCCTCATAGCCGCTGCTAAAAAGAATTTGTGAAGTCTCATAAAGATCTTTAAGTGTTACATCAAAACCAAAAACTTCCTTTAAAACGGCTGTAACGTTCTCACCTGTATATTGCTTTGCCATTGGTGCATCTAAAATTGCATGCTGCCTTCCATCATCTTCTTTAGCAAGGCCTATTGTATAAAGATTTAGTCGAGCATTTGCAACTTTTGACGATTGCATCAAAGCAACAAGACCATCAATAATTTGTTCTTGAACCTTAGGGTTACTTTTGTTAATACTTGAACTTGCAGATTGTTTTTTAACTTCTGCTAAAATAGATGAACTTTTTCGTTGTGAATGCTCGCTTGGACCCGCATTCCTGTTTAAATCATCAATAATTTCTTGCTCGCTTAAATCATCAACACCAAATTTCATCCATTCAAAAACAGCTTCTTTTGTAGCATTCTCAATCTTTTTCTTAAAACTGGTAAACCTGCTCGGCAAATTAATATCTGCAATACGCATAAAGGGTAAAAAATGCTCGTCAATCTCTAGGATAAGACCCCTTCCGGATACAAATTCAACAAGAACCGTTCTCCAGCCCTTATCAAAAAGTGCTTCTTGTGATTTTATAGAATTTATAAACACATTATAAGCAATTCTATCTTGCTCAGAAGAAAGCTTGCCTTTCTTGTCAAATTCAGGATTAACAATAATGTTCAAAGGCTTCCGCCCTATTTTAGATGCAACCTTTTCTATAATATTTCGAAAAACTTTCTCACTTAAAACCACTTTCTCATACTTTGCGGACAATAAAAAAAGCTTTTGTTCAAAATCAAAAATAACATCTTTAATCATTTGCTTATATTCGAGATCCGCATTAACTCTTAATTTCTGACCATTTTTATATTTTAGCTTCAAAGGTTTGCCAAATCTTAAAACACGCACGTTAAACAAAGAAGAATCTTTCACAAAACTAATTTCGACTTCAGTCCCGTTTGGAAAACGAATTGAAACTTTCAAAGGGTCTGCTGTTTTATCAAAAATAAATTTTGTTGGGTCTCCAGAAATTCGATTAAATTTTTTCTCAAAATTTACCTTAAAATCATTAATATCTGTTTTATAAGAATACGGTATCGATCTCGAAATCGCATTACCTGTCGGTAGCAATGATATTGCTAATTTTGGCAATACGCTAATGTCAACCTCCTTTTCCATCACTTCTTCCTTATCTTTACGACTTCTTTGAGCATGCTCATCAATTGCTGACTTAATCCCAAAAGTTAAATCCCAAACAAAATCTTTGGCCACCCCACAGGACAAACCTTTTTTAGAAAATACAGAATATTCAACCGTAGGATATTTATAAAGAAGAATCGATCCATCTAAGCTAGATCTCAATCTATAAAAACCTTCCGCATCTCTAGCAACCTGCATATAAGGAATATCGTTAAAATAAAGATCTTTAACATTAGCTAGATCACCCATGCTAAAAGGATCCTCAATAAAATCTCCCCATAAATCCACAAGAGAAAGCTTCTTCTGAGCGCTAAGACTTTCAATATGCTCTAAAATAAATGGAAAATTCTTAAAATCTTTCTTCTTACCTTCATTCTTAAACTTTATACAATACAATTTCCCTTGTTTTACAAACTCTATGTCTCCATTTCTCTCAGCAGTCTCAATCGTAACAAACTTAAGGGAAGACTTGATATTGATAAGATTCTCATCAATAATCTTCTGAAGACCTTCATAAAATTTAGAAAGACTGCGAGTTTCAATAAGCGCAGCTTTTTCAATAATAATTTTCTCCGCAACATCATAAAAATTAACCACCAAGCTACTGCTCGCGTTTACCTTATCTTTAATATATTTCTTCAATTCTTTTCTCTGGGCAACAAAAAGGCGATCTAATCCAAACGAATGCATTCCTCTCATAAAATGAGAATCTAAATTCTTACGAATAAAAGGAACTACCTCTGTCATAACTTTCTCTGTATCAATATTTGTTTTTACGCCCAAAGCGTCAAGAACAAACAAAAGATCTTCTGTTGTTAAATTTCCAACATTGCTTCCAGATAAAGGATTTCCTCCTTGATGCAAAATAGAAACATCTAGAACATCAACTCCTGCTTTTATCCCCGCCACACCCTTTGCAACTCCGTAGACACCTCTTGTATGCGCATGCAAAGCCAATGTTTTTCCATCTAGATTTATTCTCTCTTTTATTTCTTCAATTAAATCTGTAATCTCAGACGGAGACGCCTCACTCGTCGTATCACAAACAACTAATTCATCAACACCCATTCTTACAGCCTGCTGAAACATGCGAACGACTTTTCCAGAAGAAATCTTATCAAATTGCCTTTTTCCCTCTTTGTCTTTATAGCTATACCCAAAAGAATTGCTTAAATAAAAACGAATTCGAACAGGATTAGGATTCGTTCTTTGCTCCTCGTCCCGATATTGTTTCTCTAATTCTCGAACTCGATTAATCGTTCCCTGCTTATATCCTAAAGACCCTTCCGCAGTGACTGATTCATCATCTAAATCTCTTCCCATATTTCTTCTCTGATAAATATCAGAAGCACCAACGACAATAGAAATCTCATCTAAATTAGGATGAAGCTCAAAAGCTTTATTAACTTGATCTTTCTTAAAAACAAGATAACCAAATTCTGCATCCTTTGCTGAGAACTCAGCGCTAACATAAGCCGTAAGCTCTTCGGTATAATCCCTCATAAATGGAAAAGAATCTGCTTGCGTAAAAGATGTAACCTCAATCCTTGGTTTCGGTCCCTTTCCTTCATACGCAAAACTATTAATTATTCTTCGAATAGCTTCTTTAGCTATTTTAATATTAAAAAAATTATTTCCCGTTTTAAGAGTTTGCAAAAGTTCTCTGATCACTTCGTAAATAATAATTTGTTGTCCATTTAAAGCCTCAGCATATTCTTTTAACGATGTATTGTATTTCTGAGCTAACTTCTCAGTATTATCTAAAAATAAATCGATCTTGCGCTTTGCTTCGTCATATGGCTTTAAGCTAAGCGCATCAAGTCCTGGCAAAACTGTATTCTCAAAAACTTCTAAAGTTGCCCCACCAGCCAAAAAAACATGCCCAAATTTATCATGCGAAATTCCAAATTTATTAATCGCAGCAACAGAATCTCCTCCTCCAATTCCAGCATACCCAGAAGAATCTGCCATAGCCCTTAAAATACCTTCTGTTCCCTTAGAAAACTTCTCTATCTCGAAAATACCCATTGCACCGTTCGCAAAAGAAGATGACTCCCCTAAGCCAATAATTCTTGAATATAATTCAATTGTTCTTGGTCCAATATCAACAATTTCCCACCCCTTTGGAATTTTTGATGTTCCTGAAATAAGACGATCTGTACTAAAAACCTTAGTCTCTGCACTTTGATCGACTCTACTTGCAGCTAAAACATCTACCGGTAAAACTAGCTTTCCTTTATTAGCTGGATCATCAAGAAGTTTTCGAGCTTTCTCAACTTCTGCTTGATTAGCGCCAAAAGAATTCTGAACATCAACACCTAACGCTTTTAAGAAAGCATTTCTCATAGCTCCACCAACAAGAAGAAATTTAAGGTTTTCTGATCTTAAAAGATTCTTCATCACTTTAATCTTATCTGAAACCTTGCTACCTCCCATAACAACAACTTCAACGCCTTTTAAAAATTTCTTTAACGCCTCTAACTCTTTTTGAACTAAAAGACCTGTTACTCGAAGAATATTTTTTGGCGCACCAACAACAGATGCGTTCACTCTGTGGGAAACGCTAAAAGCATCATTAACAAAAATATCAACACCATCAAAATACTTATCAACCAATTCTTTATTCCTTTGAAGAGCCTCACTATATGCCTCTTGAGCTTCTCGGAGGCCTTCCTCAGACTTTTCTGCAGCCTTTAACTTACTTGTTGCAGAAACAACAATGTCTTCAGCTTCATTAAAACGCGTATTCTCTAAAAGAAGAATCTCGCCTTTTTTCATATCATTCTTTATAAAATCTTTAGCATCCGCTACAGTCTGATAATTTGTATTAAAATGCACCTTCTTAAAATCTTTCTCTAATCGTTTAGCAATTGGAAATAAGGTAAGGTCAAAGACTCTTTTTCCTTTTGGTCGACCTAAGTGAGACGCCACAATAACTTTTGCTCCACGGCTTACAAGATATTTTAAAGTTTCTTTCGATGCAGAAATACGAGAATCGTCTGTAATATTGCCATCAAAGTCTATTGGAACATTATAATCAGCTAAAACAAACACAACAGCCCCGTCATAATTATCAATATCTCTTAAACTCATCTTATCCAACGAAGCCAAAACGGGACTCGCAGAAAATGCTGGCGAAATAATCTCGCTTGCTGTCCAAACCCCACGTCTAAACGCTGGCTTTTCTAGTCGAAACTTCCCCCATTTACATGTAAAATCAAGATGCTCTATCCTTTCATTTCCTTCTACATAATCAAGAAGAGGCTTTTCTCCTACCGAAGTGTAAAGACGGACTTCTTTTGCTATCCCAAGGTATATTTCCACCTCTTTAATAACCTCTGAAGGCGTCTCTAAATATCCTGTGATTCTGCCTTCAATTTTCTTTAATTTCTCTCCTACAGTGCTACTCGAAAAAGATTCTTCTTCTGTTTCATTTTCAATCGACGAAACATCAGCAAACCACTTAAGAGTCTCATTATCTCGCATGACATTAATGATGTGGTGCTCAAGATCAAAATTTATATAATCTTCCTCTACTTCTCCAGCAAACTTAATAAGATGCTCGATCGGCTGAGCTCGTCCATCTTGAACAACGCGAATACTTTTGATTACTTCAAAAAGATTCTCAGAAGAAATATCTTCTGGCAAAAACTCAATCACTTCAGGAAGCATAGAAACTTCAGGAATAATAACATCAAAAAATTCCCAAAATCCTACCTGAGAATTATTTTGTACATTGATAATAATGCGCCCAGCCTGAATAAGTCCTACAGAATTCGTTCCTTTTAAATCAATATTCTCTAGATTAAATAAACTAGATTTACTAACTTCAAGAATCAATTCTTCCCATGTTAAACTAGAAGAAAATTTTGTTATTAATGCAGAAGAATTTCTCTTGTTCTGAGTAAGCCTTCCAGCCCTTTTAACAATCCAGGTCTCCTCCGGAGCGTTCTGATCGAATGCAATTCTAACAACGCGTGCATCCGAAAGAAAAACTTCAACTACATCAATATCCTCATCTACTGGAATATCTTCGACAGCATCTATCAAATTAAAAATACCTTGCATTGGTATCTCGTCCTTCTCTCCATCAGAAAACTCTAAATAAACTCGTTCTGGTAAAACTCCAGGATAAGCTTGATCAATTCTTTCAAAAGCAGCCGTTAACGATCCTTTGATCTTATCTCCCTCTCGGAGCGCTATGCCTGATGAAGATAAAAACGCGATCTTTTCATTTCCCTTAATAATATGTAGCGCACATCCCTTAGAAGAATTAATAATTTCTTTTGCCTTTGAAATATTTATTGGCTTTAAAGTTCTTCTATTATAAATACGAATATCTCTATTTACTCCACTTTCAAGAGCCCCAGCAACATTACTAGGCCCATAATAATAAAAATATTGAGCATTGCCAAAAAAACCTCGAATCGTACTATCAGGTTCTCTGTTTGTCTGAAAACGTTTCTGGTTAGACCCTTCCCCCAAGCCCCGAGCAGAAGCACTGATTCCCCTTTTCATTTTCCTTAAAAGATCAAGCGTCTCTCGATTCGCCGCTCCAATTCCTACTCCTTGCCCAAAATCTACAACTTTCACTGTCCCGTCAGCTTTCGTAATCCTTACAACAGGAGATGCAGATCCTACTAGGGCAGCTGTAAACATTGTGTTATCACCATCTTTAATAATATTCTTTTGATGAATCTTCGTCGGAGAAGAAATTAATTCTAGCCTAGAGCTCACCTCTGCGGCAATCTGAATACCACCTGAAAAATACTTACGAGGAATATTTCTTTTAGAATGCTGATCATATTCTGGCTTAATGTAATTGTAAGCACCTTTTTTGTAAGCCTCTAAATATTGCTGATAAATTTTCTCTTTAATACCCTCTTCATCAAGACCTAGTCCTTTAAATTTATTCTGATCTACATAAATTTGTCCTAACAAGCTTTGATTTAAAGCTTTTTTAAACCATACCGCTAAAATTAAGGAATGATAAACTTGTCTAAGTGATGCAAAATTTTTACCTTGATTAACTTCTTTTTCAAGCTCCGGCAAAACAATTTCTCGAACAATATCAGAAGCTAATTTATTTTCTGTCGTTCCTTTTATATTCTTTAAGGATTCATCACTGCTTTGGAGGGCCACATAATCTTCTTCAAGCATAACTTTCAAACTTGCTTCTGCAACAAAAACCATGTTGCCTTGCTCATAGACAGAAACTCTATCGGGCATAATCCAAACCTTATTAAATGTATCAATCGGAATTTCTGTTGTGCCATACACCTCATAAGCTTTTTTATAAACTTTATCCCAGAACTTTTTTCCAAGATCATCTTCTGGATAAATTAAAGAAGCTGTAATTTGTTTTAAAATATAATCTTGAGCCAAGAGGTCTCTTCCGATATCGGTTTGCGCAAGAGAGCCTGGAATAATACGATTTTCTTCATAAGGCGAAAGGTTAACCCAAAGATCTTTTTCTGGAGCTGTTAGAGACGCAAGAAAATATTTAATCATCTTCTCAGCTTCACCCGTTAGTTCATCGCCAGACAAGTTATCATCGCCATCATTAACAATAAAATCAAATTCTAAAGGATTCTCAGGATGAATTTGAATGCCTGTTAAAAGCGCTGGATTGTATCCTAGGCTTAAATGAACCATGGACCCCGGAGTCGGTAAGAGACTTAGCGTTTGTGCAAAGCCAGGAGCGGGAATAATAAAATTTGTTAAGAAAGCAAAAGCAACAAACATCGACACGACCTTATAAAAATGGCCTTGCCTTTCTCTCTTGAAAGTCAGCATATATATACTCCTTATGTTGTCCGTGGCAATTAAACAAACACTTTGATGTAAAGCTTTGATAAGAAAACGCTTTTTAAAAACGTTTTATAAAAGATAGCATATTCTTGGGAAAAATCAAGGCATGAACAGACTCTTAATATATTGCAAGATATTGCGCAACATAATGTTATAACTTTATTCAAGAAATATTTAAAAATACCAAGAAAAATGCCCTTTATTTTCATAAAAGAGCATTTTAAAACAACTTATTTTAAATATTAATCTTACTTTTTAGAAACCAGATAGGTGATGACCTTTGGATCAACTCCCTTGTCTTCAAGATATTTAATCGTATCCGCATCTAATTCATAAAACGAACCTGATGATTTAAGCTGATCAATAATAACCTCGGCAGGAACGCCTTGCCCTGTCATTTCAACAATTTTCATAATCGGAATATGCTCTGATTCTAACGATGCTGCAGGCTGTTCGGCTGCTTGCTGATCATCAATACCGCTGCCGATAGTTCCTCCTCCAATAGCACCCACAGCGCCTCCAATCAAAGCTCCTTCAACGCCATGACCTCCCTGATGTCCAATAACTCCACCTGCAACAGCCCCCAAAAGCCCTCCGATGCCTGCTCCTTTTTTGGTATTCGCCCCCATGGACTCACATCCTAAACACCCTACGGCAACAAGTAAAGAAATAACTAAAAGAATTTTACCTCTCATTTTCTCCTCCCGATAATTGGTTAAAACTAAAACGACTTAGAACAGCACGGCGCTGCACTTGCCGAAAAAAATCCAAACAAAGTCATAAATTTAAAAAAG
>JAVCCC010000002.1 GCA_030765785.1 Candidatus Aceula lacicola
CCAATTCACCTGCAGCGAAATTGTCAAGAAAATCCATGCAAATAAGCACTTGTGGTAATTACCCTCAAACTTTTGAGCGTCTAAAAGAAACAATGATTAAGGCTTTAAAGATAGTCATATCAAACATAAAAAAAGATTTATTTGGAGAGCTAAAAAATCAAACAACGAAAAGTTCTTCCTTCACGCCATCAAACAAAATTTTTGTAGTCCATGGTCATGACCATGCGTTAAAAACAGAAGTCGAAAGTTTTTTAAGCGATATTGGACTAGAGCCGATTATTCTCCATAAAAAACCTGACGAAGGACAGACTATAATTGAGAAATTCGAAAAGCATAGCGATGTTGGCTATGCTTTTATTTTGCTTACCCCAGATGAAATTGCTTATACTATTAAACAAGATAAATTAAGTGATTCAGAAAGAGAAAAAGAAAAAAGGGCGAGACCTAATGTAATATTTGAATTTGGTTATTTTGTTGGAAGGTTGGGCAGAAATAGAGTTTGTTGCCTTTATAAGAGCAATGTGGAATTACCAAGTGATCTCGGAGGACTTCTATATAAAAAAATTGATGATAAGGTTAGCACCCAAGCATATGAAATAATAAAAGAACTTAAAGCAGCTGGATATCAGATAAGAATTTGACTGAATAATTAAATAATTTAGACCGGGTCTAAGGAACCGGGAAAAAGGGTGACAGTCCCTAAAAGCGACAGCGGATATTTGGAAATTAATTAAGAAATTAACTGGAAGCTTAGGTTAAAGTTATGCCCGAAATTATCAATAAAATAATTACTTTCTTTAATAGTTGGAATTGGTCAGAAATTATAAGAGGAATTGTTAGCATATGGATGGCAACAGTTGCAACCTTTGCGCTGAAAACCTGGAAAAAACAGTTAAGAGCGCAAAAACAAGCCAATTTCATGGGTGAAATAAGCAAATACGTTCATCAGCTTATTAACACATTGATTGCTCCACGTGAAATAGTTAGACATATAAAGATTGGCATTGAAAGTCATGCCAGCTTGATCCAGTTAAATAAAAATTTAAAAAATCCTGAAGCCGTTTATTATATCCAAAAACGAGGAGAGGAAGATGCTAAACATCTTCTTGAATACTTAAGACTATGCGAGCAGCCTTTGCTTAAAATTTGCTCTTTGGTTGCGGAGGGTCAAGCCCTCGGTTTTAAAAACTACAATGAGTGCCAAAATTCATGCAATCTTATTATATGGCAGTATGAAAGAATTCAAGCGCTGTGCTTTATCATCGGAAATCCGAATCTTAATTGGGAAAATCCAACAGTTCAGAAGTCCTTAAGTAAGACAATTTCCTTAGAGCCTGATGATATTAAAAAACAAATTGAAGAGCAAAACGTGAAATTTCTAAACTTTTTAAAGGACAACTATCAGAGAATAATTTAGACCGGGTCTAAGGAAATAATATGGAAAATGACGATAAAAAGATGACGAAAATTTCAATCGTTTTTGAAGGTCGAGAGAAGGTTTCTTCTGAAAAAAAGAAATTTATTGCTGATATGAAAGAACTTTATCAGATTTTGTTCGATGCAAGATGTAGTTACGAGGCGTGGTGGATTTGTGTTGCAGGTGAACATAGAAAGAAGTATTGGCTCCTTTATTTCTGCTATAGAGATTTTTTCCATTATTCTGCTTATTCATATCTCGCCAATATGATTGTTTCCTTGTATAAATTGTACGATTCCACACAGGAAAATTCTCTAAGTATTCTCAATTTTATAAATATAGGGGCACGCTCGAATTTGATAAGTCGAGATAGCCTTAAAGAACTTAGAGAATCGAAAAAAGAAGCGCTGAAAATTTGGAAAAAGATAAAAGTTATCCGTAACAGTTTGATTGCGCATCAATGTAATCGGATGACACGCTCTGGAATTTATAAGCTTGCAAAGATAACTCCTAATCAAATGAAGGAGTTGACAAATTTAAGTCTTTTGATATTGAATAAGATTAGCGTCTCCTTGGGACAAAAGAAAAGATTTTTTGATGGCCTAATTACTGAGGATATGATTAAGATTTTAACCTTGCTTAAACGACATACGCTGATTAAAAAGAATGTGCCAGGCACCGTTTTAAATAATTCCACTACTTCTAAGTAATTGACTGAAGACTTGTATTAAATTATAATGATGCTGTTAGCTTCGCTTGAAACTGTAAACAGGAGTGCTATTTCACTATGGAAGAACAAAGTTTTAATTATACGACCTTTTTAGCTTTTCTTGGTGCAGCTGCCTGGCTGCCTCATATATTTTCATGGATATATAAGGCTATAGTTAAGCCGCACATTCACATTACAATTGGACAAAAGCTCGAAGTGGGCTATACAGGCTATGGACCTATATTAAATTTAATGTGCGCTATCTCATCCTCTCGCTGTGATGCTCTTGTCAACAAAATTAATATTATACTTCGTCATGAAAAAGGTCAAGAAACAGCACTAACTTGGGTAACTTTGAATGAAAGCATTTCTCAGATACGAAGTATAACGGGTACAACAGCTGAGGTTGGCAAATACCAAGCGGCTATCGCATTAAAAGTTGGAACTGTAAATTTAGTTGAGAAACTGATTGGCTTCCAAGATTTTGAATTTCAACAAGAAAGGGATTTGTTGCTCACTAAGGCAGCGGAAGTTCTCAATCATTCGAAAAAGACTACTCCGAGTGATTACAAAACAAAGGTTTTACAATCTAAGGAACTTGACGATCTTATAAGCTACTATAAGCAAGAAATTAATTGGCAAGTGGGTAAATATTTTGGTGAGATTAAAGTTTCTGTTGCTCAATCTAAAAAAGTCAGCGTTCATCCCTTTGAATTTTCTCTTACGAAAAATGATATTGATAGACTGAATAAAAATATCGATGAGATAAAAAGAACTATTAATGATGCGATTTCTCCTCCTGAAGAGAAGAAAGGTGAGATTTGGGACTGGATAAGGCCACAGATAACACAGCCTGATAATTAATTAAAAAGAAAAGGTGACAGTCCTTAGAAAATAATTTAAGTGGAAATCCCGCGCCCTTAAGAAGCAGGGCTGGGATAAGTTCGGACAGGTAGCTTATGAGCACTGCGTTCCATAAGTTACGTCCTCATTTAAAAAGGGACAGCCCTTAAACAGCCTCAAGATAAAACTTGAGGCTGCTTTATTTTGGAGCTATAATCTTACTCGTAATCCCGCGCCCTTAGGAAGCAGGGTTTAAGGATTAACAATAACATTTACACCGATACGCTTCGCGTTGAAACTAAAATAAGGATTCCAGAAAACATTAAAATGTTTTCTGGATAAATTCGCCTAGCAGATTTACATTCGCTAGCGCTCTGTAAAACTGAGGCTCATTTATGGGAAAATCACAAGATCTTCTGCACGGTGTCAAATTAGAAGCAATGCTTACTTTCTTAGTTGAGAATTGCGGCTGGAAAGAAATGAGCGAGCGGATTCCTATTCGATGCTTTCAGTGTAATGTGAGTATCAAATCGAGCCTGACTTTTTTAAGAAAAACTCCGTGGGCCAAAGAAAAAGTTACGGCGTTATATTTAAAAAAGGTTAGGTCCGAAATACGCAAGAATTTAAAGAATAATAATCAAATGTAAGGGAAAAGTATCGATGATTGAGCTTGGAAAATATAATACATTAAAGAGTGTGAAGGCATCAGCAGACGGTATCTATTTAGATGCGGGAAATTACGGTGAGTTATTGCTCCCGATCGCCGAAGTCCCTGCTGGTTGTAATGCTGGTGGGTCATTGGAAGTTTTTCTTTATCGCGAGTCAGATACACAGGTGATACCGACGACTAAGAAGCCGCACGCGATTTTAGGAGAATTTGCCTGCCTTAAGGTAGTCGATGTTTTACCGATAGGCGCGTTTTTAGATTGGGGGCTGCCTAAAGATTTATTTGTTCCTTTATCCGAGCAGCAGGAATCCATGAAAAAAGGTGCGTCTTACGTTGTGTATATCTATAAAGATGACCGACACGATCGTTTAGCGGCGTCGTCAAAGTTGAATGCCTTTTTGGATCGAAAGCCTGCGGCTTTTAAAGAGAATGAGAAAGTTGATCTTGTGATTTGCGATCAAACAGAGCTTGGATACAATGCCATTATTAATCATTTGCACTGGGGCCTGCTTTATCAAAATGAAGTGTTTCAGGCTCTTGAATACGGCCAAAAAGCAACAGGCTTTATTAAAAAAAATCGCGCAGATGGAAGAATCGATTTGAGCTTACAAGTTCAGGGATATCAGAAAATGGGTGATCTCGAGGAGAAGATTATTGCTGAGATCAATAAAGCGGGTGGAGTGCTTAAAGTAACAGATAAGAGTTCGCCTGAGATAATTTATAAATTATTCGCCGTGAGTAAGAAAAAGTATAAAATGGCTTTAGGATCGCTGTATAAGCTTAAGCGTATTATTGTTGAAGACGATGTTGTTAAGATTAAGTAGAAGAAAAGGGAAAACCCGCGTCGCTAACGCGTCCGTAAATCATGCCCTCAGGGGTTGCGATGGCCGGTGAAGGCGAACATGATTTTAACAAAGACTAGAAAAATGGCACTAACATTTTCTCTTATGGCATTTTCTTTTTTATTTTTGCTTTTAGCAAAAAATAATCAGCCTGAAGGCTCAGATGATTTTAGGCAAGAACGCAAAGGGATGATTGAAACCCAAATCAAGGCCCGCGGCATAAAAGATCAGCGTGTATTGGATGCTCTTGAAAAAGTAAAACGTCATTTATTTGTATCGGAAAATAATCAACGGCTTGCTTACGAAGATCATCCATTAGGCATTGGAGAAGGCCAGACGATTTCGCAGCCGTATATTGTTGCGCTCATGACCGAGCTTCTAGAGTTAAAGGGCGGGGAGCGGATTTTAGAGATTGGAACCGGGTGCGGATACCAGGCAGCTGTTTTGGGCGAGTTGGCCAAAGAGGTTTATAGTATTGAAATTCTTGAATCATTGGCCCAGAGCGCTGAGGCGCGTTTGAAAAAGTTAGGGTATCGAAATATTTTTGTTCGACAGGGTGATGGATTTTTAGGATGGAAGGAGCATGCGCCTTATGACGGTATTATTGTCACGTGCGCACCGCCGGAAATTCCTTCTGCGCTGATAGAACAGTTGGCCGAAGGCGGGCGGCTTGTGATTCCTGTCGGTAATTTCTTTCAACAGCTAAAGGTGGTGCGTAAAATCAACGGGGAAATGATTGAGGAAGATGTTATTCCGGTGCGTTTTGTGCCGATGATACACGGAAAAGAATAAAGGGACAGGTCTTAAGGATGCCCCGCGTCGATTTGGAAAAAAGAATAAATTAGACCGTTTCTAAATCACTGTTCCTTGGCAGTGCTAAGATAATTGAAATGAATTTAAAAGGAGGGGTGTCAATTCTGTGCGCGCACACAGAATTAGTGTAATTTTTTGATATATAATACTTAATTAAGGAGGCGTATGAAACTCAAGACCAGCCGCGTAGAAACATTAGTCGATGGCGTTTTTGCTATTGCTATGACAGTCTTGATCTTAAATTTTAGTGAAGCTTTAAGTCTTACCGCTCCACAAAACGAGCAGGATTTTCATAGTCTTTTTTTGACTCTGGGCAATAATTTCTTTGCGTATGTCATTAGTTTCTTTTTGTTAGGAGTGTTCTGGCTAGAGCACCATCGTCAGTCGCATTTTATCAAACAGGCAGATTCTGTTTCTATTTTTTTAAATCTTTTTTGGTTGATGTTTGTATCTCTGATTCCGTTTTCAACATTGATGTTGGGTAATCATGAGAATTTTGTATATCCGGTTTGTGTATTTGAAATCAATATTCTTATTGTTAATGTTCTTTTTTATGCACTTTGGGTGTATGTTACGCGTAATCATCGATTGGTGGATTCGAAGCTGGACAAGAAGGCCATTGCGCTTAATGGGCAATTGTTGCGACTGTGTATTTTATTTTCGTTGCTTGCGCTTTCGTTATCGGTAATTCATCCCCTTATAAGTTTGATCGTTTTAATTATTGTACCGCTTGTCGTGATATTTAAAGGAGGCGGTCTTTCGGATCAATAATGGCAGTCTTTAGCAAAAATTCCGCGCCCTTGGGAAAAAGGGCTGGGATAAGTTCCCCCCACTGTTTCGTTTTGTTTCGCTTCGCTAAAATAAACGAAACAAAACGGTGGGGGTCATTTAAGGAGTGAAAAAATGGATTTAAATGTTATTAAAGAATCTATCGTGACAAAAGTATATCATATCAATTCAGAGACAAAAGTGCCTCTGCATAAACATGACGACAAAGATGAAATATTTTATTGTATAAAAGGCTCTGGCTTTGGAGTTTTAGAAGATGGGGAAGAAGAGTTAATTGCAGGAAAAGCATTTATTGTTTCTGCTGGAACAATGCATTCGCTTAGAAGCGAAGGAGACCTTTATGTAGGTTCTTTTCTTGTTCCTGTAGTGGATGATAGGTTGAAATAGTTGTCACAAATTTGGCATCCCACAGAATCTGCCCTTAGAAATCGGTTACGATTTCAAGGACTGAGTCCCGGAAATGCTAAAGCATTTCACGGGGAAAGATTCTATGGGACTAATCTCCTACGCAAAATGAAGTTTTGCATAGGACTCATCTTGAGCAAATCTATGATTTGCTCAAGGCTATACAAAGTTTTGCTTTGTGTAGGGCGTACCTAATTAGATAAGGATGTCCTGCAGTCTTCGCTTTGCTCAGGTTTGCGGGATAATTTCGGGCTTTAATTTACAGACGTTTAAGCGTCCGTAAAGCATGCCCTTATTTAAAATCCTGCGCCCTTGGGAAGCAGGGTTTAAGGATTAATAATAACATTTACCCCGATACGCTTCGCGTACGGTGTAAATTCGTCAACAAACTTGCGTCGCCACAGAGAGATAGAGATTAAGGAAATCCCGCGCCCTTGGGAAGCAGGGCTGGGATTAATTCACACAGCAACTTGCGAGCATCAACGTTCCGCAAGATTGCGTGTTTATTAATCATTAGCTCCGACACCCTTCGTGTGCGGAGTAAATTCGTCAACAAACTTGCGTCTTTGACGCTCCACAAGATTGGACTCATTTATGAAGAAAGTTTTAATTATTTTTGTTTTTCTTTTACAGGTGTCTGTGACATCTTCTTTTGCGCAAGATAAAGCGCAGAAACTTTATGTCAAGGCTCAAGCATTAGCAGAGCAGACAGAATACAAAAAAGCTGAACAAACCTTTCTCGATGCACGAAAAGAATTTGTAAAGCAGGGAAATCAGGATAAAGGGCATCTTTGCCTTTTGGATGCGCGTGAGATGAGCCGAGTGATGTTGCAGTATCCTTATACAGAAAAAGAGATGAGAAAGTTATTGAAGGAAAGCTATGCGGATGTTTCTGATCAAGAAAGAGAATCGTGGATCAAACAGGGGAAAGTCGATTTTCTTCAAGTGGGCAAAGAGAGATTTTATTTTGAAGATTTTGTGCACAACGTTACGTTTAGAAACATTCCTTTGATGCAGAGATATAATGATAAAAAAGGAAAGAGCGATCCGTTTTTCGATGAGGTACAGGAAATTGTTTTTCATTCCCCTACAAGCGGGTATCCGGCGAAATCGTGGAAACCATTTATTCGTCCCAAAAGATTCTTAATCGAGTCCAGCTTAGTTGTTCCTCGGGAAAAAATGCCTCAAGAGGGAATCTTAAAGCTATGGGTGCCTTTGCCGATTCAGACTGCCGCGCAGTTTGATGTGCGCGTCGTTTCGATCACACCCGAACAATACATTAAAATGCCGCCACAGCTGGATGCCGATATAGGAATCGCCTATCTTGAAGTGGATATGAAAGAGTTAAAAGAAGACCTTGATATCAATGTGCAGGTTATTTTTTCGCGCTACGAAGAGCGCTTTAACATTGACCCTGCCAATGTGGGCCGATATGATAGGGACAGTTATTTGTATAAACACTATACGCGTTCGCAGAAAAATATTCCGGTTAATGAAAAATTTAGAAAAAAAGCTCTTGAGATTATTGGGGATGAAACAAATTCGTATCTTGCGGCAAAAAAGATTTATTATTATATTTTGAATAATATTCGTTATAGCTTTATGCCGCACGTGCGGCTCGCTGCGCTTGATATTCCGGAGCCGGTTTTTGTGATGGAAAATTCTTTTGGAGATTGTGGGGCCCAAAGTATGTATTTTGCTTCGCTGTGCCGTTCGGTAGGAATCCCGGCGCGTACGAGCGGAGGTATGCAGTTGATCCCTTCCGTAGAAGGAGACCATTTCTGGGCAGAGTTTTTTCTTCCTAATTATGGTTGGGTTCCTGTGGATACAACGATCGCTGAAAGTTCTGACTGGACAGATAGAATTACGGATGATCAAAGAAAGACCTACAAGGAATTTTATTTTGGCAATCTTGACCCGTATCGCATGGTGATACAAAATGATGTTGATGTTCCTTTGAATCCTTTGCCTCAGGAAAAATTAATTTTATCTTGCGCAATACAAGAACCTGGTGTGGTGTGTGAAACCTGCGAGGATGATTTTGCATTGACAATAGAGGAAAGCTGGAAAGTCAAAGTTAATCCGGTTTTTGATTAAATAGAATTTTATTTTGATTTAAGAGATAAACTTGTTAAAATTTATGGGGTAAAAAGGAATATTAAAATTTTGTGTTACTAGTATTTTGTATCGTTCAATCAGCCTCAAGATAAGCCTTGAGACTGTTTTGTTTTAAGGCTATAATCTTATTTGAAATATAAGGAAACCCTGCGTCGCTACAGAAAGGATTCGTATGAAAATTTCAGAAGAAAAAAAGTATGAACATTTAAGTCCGTTTGAGCTTAAGAACAAATTAATAGAAATGTCTCAGGTGCATCAGGAGCGTATGATGTTAAATGCTGGGAGGGGAAATCCGAATTGGGTGGCCACAACGCCACGTCACGGATTTTTTCAATTTGGGCTTTTTGCGCTTAGCGAATCTCAAAGAAATCCTCATCGTCCTGAACTTGGTGGCGCGCCTGAAAGCGAAGGGATTGCTAAAAGATTTCAGGAGTTTATCAAAAACAATTCAGGTGTTGAAGGCATCGATTTTTTAAGCAAAGCGTTTGGATATGTTTGCGATAATTTAAAGATTGATGCGGATGAATTTATTTGTGAGATAGTTGATGCGATTTTAGGAGATCATTATCCAACACCGGATCGAATGCTTACGCATAGCGAGACCATTGTTCATAAATATATTGAGCAGGAAATGTGTGACAATAATCCACCTGAAGGAAAGTTTGATTTATTTTCAACAGAAGGTGGAACCGCGGCAATGGATTATATTTTTACAAGTCTTATAGAGAACAAGCTTCTTCATAAGGGTGATAAGATTGCTTTGGGAACACCAATCTTTACCCCTTATATAGAAATTCCACACCTTAATGATTATGAATTTGTTGAGCTTAAAATAGAGCAAGATGAAAATTCGGATTGGCAATATTCAGATAAAGAGATTGAGAAATTGGCTGATCCAAGTGTGAAGGCATTCTTTCTTGTCAATCCTTCGAATCCAACGTCTGTGAGCATGCAGCAAGCAACGCTTGATAAAATTGCCGAGCTTGTAAAAACCAGACGCAAAGATTTGATTCTTTTGACTGACGATGTGTACGGAACATTTGTTAATGGTTTTCGATCGCTTGCAGCGGTTGCTCCGTATAATACAATTTTAGTTTATTCTTATTCAAAATATTTTGGGGCAACGGGTTGGCGGCTTGGTGTGATTGGAATACACGAAGACAATGTCTTTGATAAAAAGATTGCTGCCCTTCCAAAAGAAGACAGAGATCAGCTTTACGAGCGTTATAGTACGGTGATTCTTGACCCAAATAAAATGAAATTGATTGATCGAATGGTGGCAGACAGTCGATCTGTCGCGCTTCATCATACGGCTGGGCTTTCAACGCCACAACAAGTTTTGATGGTTTTCTTTTCACTTTATTGCTTGGTGGATACAAAGGGTGAGTATAAAAAACAAGCGCAAGATATTATTATCAAGCGATTTAAAACTTTATACGATGCACTTGGTGTGGCAGGACCAGACAATCAATACGATGCACATTATTATACGACGATTGATATCCCAACATTAGCCGCGACTCGATACAACAAGGAATTTTCTAGTTATCTTGTGAAGACGTTTGAGCCAATTGATTTTGTTGTTCGATTGGCTGAGGAAAAATCGATTGTCTTGATGGATGGGGGAGGGTTTGATGCACCGAACATGTCTGTGCGCGTATCACTTGCGAATTTAGACGATCAAGCTTACGATAAAATAGGAAAAGGTGTTAGTGGTCTTTTAGAAGAATATTATAAACATTGGCAATCATCTAAGGGTTAACGCAAATAGGAGAAGATTATGGTAGATAATATCGTTGGGCTTTTTCAAAATTATCCACAATTGGCTGTATTTCTAGCGATCGCTATTGGTTATTATGTCGGGAAACTTAAGATTTTTGGATTTAATCTTGGCTCAACCGCTGGTGTCTTGATTGCGGCTTTGTTTATTGGCCAGATGAATATTCCTGTGCCGTCGCTTTTGAAGACGGTGGCGTTTGCCTTATTTATTTTTACCATTGGATATAAGGTTGGGCCGCAGTTTTTTGGTGGAATGAAGAAAGACGGTATCAAATATTTTTGGTTATCGCTTTTTGTTGGTCTAGTGGGGCTAGGTGTGACCATTGCCTTGGGAAAGTTTTTTGGATTTGATAAAGGCACAACCGCAGGGTTGCTTGGTGGATCGTTGACACAGTCGGCTGTTATTGGGACGGCTGAAGGCGCGATTAAGCATCTCTCGATTACAGCTGCCCAGAAAACAACGCTTGAAAGCAATGTGGCCATTGCGTATGCGATTACATATATTTTTGGAACAGCAGGTCTCGTTATTTTTTATAAATTGATTCCAAAGATAATGGGGATAAACCTAAAAGAAGAAGCAAAAAAGCTTGAAAGAGAAATGTCGGGTAGCACAGGCGAGGATAGTCCTGAACTTTTTAGTTGGAGCAAGAAGCCAGGCCTGCGCGCCTATAAAGTTGTAAACGCCAAGATCGTTGGTAAGAGTATATTGGAATTTGAGAGAATGTTTTCTGGGTCTGTCGTTATTGATAAAATAAGACGCGGCAAGGACGTTGTTGTTCCGAGGCCTGATATGGTTATTCAAGACAATGATATCCTCGCCATAATGGGAGGACGGGGTCAGCTTTTGAATGCCGATGAGGTGATCGGGCCTGAAGTTGAAGGCCAAAGGGTTATTGATATTGTTGGAGAAATCTTGGATGTGTGTGTTCTAAATAAGGAGATCGTCGGCAAAACGCTTGGCGATATTAGCAAGAAGCACGGCCATGGTTGTTTTTTAAGAAGCATTACGCGTCAGGGCCATAAGCTGCCGCTTGCGAAGCACATTGTTATTCACAAGTGCGATGTTTTGCGTGTTGCTGGTGCAAAATCAGATATTGAAAGATTTGTTAAGTACTTGGGGTATCCGGAGAGATCAACGGTCACAACAGATCTTGTTATGGTTGGGGCTGGGTGCGTTTTGGGAACGTTATTTGGCCTTTTAGCGGTTAAGGTTGCAGGGATTCCTATCACGCTTGGAGTTGGTGGTGGAGTGCTAGTGTCGGGTTTGTTGTTCGGCTGGCTAAGATCTCTTCATCCAACATTCGGGCAAATTCCAGGTGGTGCTCAATGGGTTTTTACAGATTTGGGGTTAAATCTTTTTATTGCTTGCGTTGGTCTTATTGCAGGGCCTAAAGCCCTTCATGCTTTACAGCAGAGCGGAGGATCGCTTCTTATAGCGGGCATGATTTTGGTGCTTTTTACGCATATCGCTGGAATTATGTTTGGCCGATTAGTGCTCAAGATTAACCCTGTTCTTCTTTTTGGCGCGATGACGGGGGCAGGGACCATAACCGCAGCGCTTAACGCCTTAAAGGAAGAATCTGATAGCGATGTTCCTGCTATAGGATACACAGTTTGCTACGCGTTTGGGAACGTTATTTTAACGATTTGGGGAAGTTTTATTATTAATGTGATGTGATAGTTTAAAAAGCTTTGGAGTTGAGAAGGGCTGCCTTTAAAAAGGCAGCCCTTTTTTGTTCGCCTGCCTAGCCGTTCCGCAAAAATCATCACAGAAAATAATATTAGCCGCCAACGTTATATGTTACAATGCGTTAGAATGTATTTGAGAGGATTGAATGGTAGATAAAAGGAGAACGTCAGGAATGCTTATTCCCACAATTATCATGGGTGCGATTGCGATTGGTGTATCGATCGTTGCGTATCAACAAAATCATCATGTCGAGGGTATAAAATCTTCTCTTTCTATGATTATTGAAATTTTACCGATTGTGATTTTTGCTTTTGTAACGGCTGCAATGGTTCAAGTTATTATTCCAAAAGAATTGATTGCAAAATGGGTAGGGGAAGAATCAGGGCTTAAAGGTATTCTTGTTGGATCTTTGGCCGGAGCGCTAACGCCAGGAGGTCCGTATGTTAGTTTTCCAATTGCTGCTGGTTTGATGCGTTCTGGTGCAAGCATGGGCACGATGGTGGCTTTTGTTTCTGGCTGGGCCTTGTGGGGCATGAGTCGCCTTCCTTTAGAGATAGGAATTTTAGGCTGGAAGTTTGCGACGATTCGTTTTTTAAGTGTTTGCTTCGTCCCGCCAATGGCAGGAATTATTGCGAATTTTTTCTTTAAAATTATAAAATAATTAGTATAATACTCGCGAAGAAAGACATCAATCTATGGAAAAAATTCTTTTTATTGCCACAGGCGGTGCGCTAGGCACAACATTTCGTTATCTTATTTTTGGATTTGTTGAAAAACATATGCACGGTGTTTTCTTTTGGGAAACGTTTACGGTCAATGTTTTAGGGTCTTTGATGGCAGGTTTTTTGTGGGGAACTTTTGAAACTTTTTCTGTTAGCCCTAATGTGCGCCTTTTTATTTTTGTTGGTATTTTAGGGGCACTGACGACATTTTCAACATTTAGTCTTGAAACATTTTATTTGATGCGTGATGGTCAAATGAAATTGGCACTATTAAATGTTCTTGCGAACAACGTGGCCTGTATTGCAGCTGTTTTTATTGGATTTTTTATTTCAAAACCATTTATTAATATTTTTAATTAAGAGGAGGGGTTGTGAAGAAAATAGTCTTGGCTTTTTTGATTGTTCTTGGTATGGCAACGGCTTCGTTTGCATTTGACGATGAGGATTTTCAAATTTGGAATACCGTGAAAGCAAACTGGAAGTTTGCAGATGATTG
Source organism: Candidatus Aceula lacicola (assembly GCA_030765785.1). Classification (GTDB taxonomy): domain Bacteria; phylum Omnitrophota; class Gorgyraeia; order Zapsychrales; family Aceulaceae; genus Aceula; species Aceula lacicola. The sequence goes on from JAVCCC010000002.1 coordinate 13,291, forward strand.
GAAGATTTCTTTAGAAGAAGAATTTTATCACGGGGACAATGTGGGTCATATGTATTATCAGCATTCTGATTTGGGAGTAACGTATTCAGGGTTTGCGAAATGGTTTGATATCGGGATTTTTTATCGTCAGATTTTTCAGAAGATAAATCATGATTGGAAGCCTGAAAATCGGCCTCATGTCGATGCGACATTTAAATGGAACTTGTTTGATTTTTCTTTTAGCGATCGATCGAGATATGAGTATCGAGGTATGCCGAACAAGGATAATACTTGGCGTTATCGGAATTGCTTTAAGATGAAATCGCCTTGGAAGCTTACAAAATTTGAGATCAGGCCATATACAGCATATGAAATTTTTTATGATTCCGGGACAAGTTCTTTGAACCGTAAGCGTTTCTATCATGGATTTACGTTTAAGGTAACAGAGAAAGTTTCAGCGGATCTTTATTATATGCGTCAATCAGATGATAAGAAAGACTATTGGAATCATACGAATGTCTTTGGCACTCGTTTTAATATTAATTTTTAAAAAGTACGTGCATATTTTTTGGTTTGGGGTATACTAGGATTTTAATTAGAAAAAATATTAAAAGGTAGTTCCGATTTTTGGCTTTGCCAAAAACGGAATAAATTCGGACTTATGATTTATGTCGGCAAAGTTTCATAAATCATGTCCTCATTTAAAGGGGGAAGCAAATGGCAGTTTCATACAAAAATTTAGGGTTAGTAAATACTAACGAAATGTTTAAGAAGGCGATGGAAGGCAAATATGCTGTTCCGGCTTACAATTTTAACAATATGGAGCAGATTCAAGCAATTATTTTAGCTTGCCTTGAAACCCAGTCGCCTGTTATTTTGCAGGTTTCAAGTGGTGCTAGAAAATATGCAGACCAGACTTTGCTGAGCTATATGGGTCAAGGGGCTGTAGAAATGATGAAGACACACGCAAAGGAAAAAGGACTTAAAGAGATTCCAATTGCGCTTCACTTAGATCATGGTGATACATTTGAACTTTGCAAATCTTGCGTTGATACTGGATTTTCTTCTATTATGATTGATGGTTCGCATCTTCCTTATGACGAAAATGTAGAATTGACCAAAAAGGTTGTCGAATATTGTCATCAATTTGATGTGACCGTTGAAGGTGAGCTTGGTGTTTTAGCAGGTATCGAAGATGAAGTTGTGGCTGAAAAATCAACATACACTAAGCCAGAAGAGGTTGTTGACTTTGTTAAGCGTACAGGCGTTGATTCACTTGCCATTTCTATCGGAACGTCTCATGGTGCCAATAAATTTAAGCCAGAGCAATGCACAAAGAATGCCGAAGGTGTTTATATCCCACCAGAACTTCGTTTTGATATCTTAGCAGAGATCGAAAAGCAGATTCCAGGATTTTTTATTGTTCTTCACGGATCTTCATCTGTTCCTATGGAGGCCGTTAACATTATTAATGAAAACGGGGGAGCCTTAAAGGACTCTGTTGGTATTCCAGAAGAGCAATTAAGAAAAGCTACGCAGTACAATGTTTGCAAAGTTAACATTGATTCTGATGGAAGACTTTGGATGACAGCAGCGATTAGAAAGCATTTTAATGACAAGCCAGGTGATTTTGATCCAAGAAAGTATTTGGGACCAGCTCGTGTGGCCCTGATTGAGATGTATAAACATAAAAATGAAAACGTTTTAGGCTCAGCTGGAAACGTTTAAATTTTTAGAAGAATGGGGCTCTTTAAAAGGGCCCTATTTTTTATTGACAAATGAGACTAATGTAGTATCATATAAAAATGGATTTATTAAATAGAGATACAGATTATGCCGTTCGCGCAATTATTTTTCTTTCAAAAAGAAAAGGAGACCTAACATCAAGTCTTGAGATCGAGAAGGAATTAGGAATTCCTCGACCATTTTTAAGAAAGATTTTACAAGTTTTAAAGAAGAATAAAATTTTAGAATCGGTTAAGGGAAATAAGGGCGGGTTTGTTCTTTTGAAAGATTCTAGAAAAATTTTTTTATCAAATGTTGTCGAAATTTTTCAGGGCAAAATTGATTTTGCGCAATGTCTTTTTAAAAAGAAGATTTGCCCAGCAATTAGTAGTTGTCCATTACGAAAAAAAATTAAAGGAATTGAGAGTTCCGTTTCTAGTCAGCTTGGCAAGATAACCATTGCAAGCTTAACGAAGGGACAGAAGAGATGAAAAGAAAAATTATAAAGATTGATGACCAGAAGTGTAATGGTTGTGGTCTTTGTGCTGAAGGATGTCCAGAAGGGGCTATTCAGATGATTGATGGCAAGGCAAGGCTTGTCAGTGAGTTTTATTGTGATGGATTAGGCGCGTGTATTGGAGAATGTCCTGTGGATGCGATTTCAATCGAAGAAAGAGAAGCTGTTGCTTATGATGAGGCTAAAACGATGGAGAATATTATAAGCCAAGGAAAAGGTGTTATAGAAGCTCATTTGAAGCATTTAAAGCAGCATAATCAGATGGATTATTTGGAACAAGCCAAGAAAATCTTAATGCAAAAGGGAATGAGTGATGTTATTTCTGAAATACAGCAACAGAATTATGGTGCTCATGCTCGTGGTGAAGGTGGCGGATGTCCAGGATCAAGGATGATGGATTTAAGTAAGGAAGAAGGTGTTTCTTTAAATATAGAAAATGTTGACATTGAGCCTCAGCTTCAGCAGTGGCCGATTGAATTGCATTTACTGAATCCTCAGGCTCCTTATTTAAAGGGTGCTGATCTTTTAATTGCAGCGGATTGCGTGCCTTTTGCGTATCCTAATTTTCATCAACGTTTTTTAAAAGGTAAGAAGCTTGCGATTTTTTGTCCCAAATTGGATCAGTCCAATGAGCAGTATATCGAAAAGCTTGCGACTATTTTTAAAACTCAGGAGATAAATTCTTTAACGATTGTTCACATGGAAGTTCCGTGTTGTTCTGGAACAATAAATATTGCTCAAGAGGCGTTAAAGAAATCAGAAAAGAATATTGTTATCAAAGAATATACAATTTCGATTAACGGGAAAGTTATTTAAATAAGAAAGAGGTGAAAGATGTTTTGTTATCAATGTCAGGAAACAGCAAAGAATACAGGATGCACAGTTAATGGGGTTTGCGGTAAAAAAGAGCCGACAGCAAATCTTCAAGATTTATTGATTTATGTTTTAAAAGGAATTTCGGTTGTTTGTTTTAAGAATAAAGAGGAAGATCTTCTTGATAATGGTGTTGGACAGTTTTTGTGTAAAGGGCTTTTTGCAACAATTACAAATGCTAATTTTGATGATGTGCGATTTATTGCTCTTGTAAAGGAAGCTTTAGTTTTGAGAAATAGCTTAAAAGAAAAATGCGGTTGTTCTTTGGAAGGGTTTCATGATTCAGTTTTATGGGACGGGAAAGAAGAAGATTTTGCAGCTAAAGCAGCCAAAGTTGGCGTTTTATCGACAGAGAATGAAGATGTTCGTTCATTGCGGGAGCTTTCAATTTATGGCTTAAAAGGTGTGGCGGCCTATGCTGATCATGCTGCTATTCTAGGAAAAGAGAAGAAAGAGATTTACGACTTTGTTGCTGAAGCGTTAGCATCATCAACAGATGATTTATCTGTTGATGAAATGGTCGCACTTGTTTTAAAAGTTGGAGATTTTTCTGTACAAGCCATGGCGCTTTTGGATGAAGCAAATACATCAAAATATGGATCGCCAGAATTAACAAAAGTTAATATTGGTGTTAGAAAAAATCCTGGGATTTTGATTTCGGGACATGATTTAAAAGATATGGAAGAACTTTTAAAGCAAACAGAAAATACCGGCGTGGATGTTTATACTCATAGTGAAATGCTTCCGGCAAATTATTATCCAGAGTTTAAGAAATATGATCATTTTGTTGGAAATTACGGAAGTTCTTGGTGGAATCAAAATAAAGAATTTGCATCTTTTAACGGACCAATTTTGATGACTACGAATTGTATTACTCCAGTTCAGAAATCATATCAAGATCGAATTTTTACAACTGGAATGGCAGGATATCCAGGTGTCACGCATATTTTTGACAGAGAAGATGGTGGAAAGAAAGATTTTTCTGCTATTGTTGAATTAGCAAAAAAGTGCGAAGCACCTGTTGAGTTAGAGCAAGGAGAAATTGTTGGAGGTTTTGCTCATAAGCAGATTTTAGCCCTTGCAGATAAAGTTGTTGGTGCAATTAAAGCTGGAAAAATTAAACGTTTTATTGTTATGGGTGGTTGTGATGGTCGACAAGGTTCAAGAAGTTATTTTACAGATGTTGCTGAAAAGCTTCCAAACGACACGGTGATTTTAACAGCTGGATGTGCAAAGTATCGATACAATAAGCTTAATTTAGGAGACATTGATGGAATTCCTCGTGTTTTGGATGCGGGTCAATGTAATGATTCATATTCATTGGCTGTTGTTGCATTAAAGCTTAAGGAAGTTTTTGAATTAGACGATATCAATGATCTTCCGATTTCATTTGATATTGCATGGTATGAACAAAAAGCGGTTTGTGTTCTTTTGGCTCTGTTGTTTTTAGGTGTTAAAAAAATTCGATTAGGCCCAACGATTCCTGCATTTTTATCACCAAACGTTGTGAACGTTTTGGTTGAGAAGTTTGATATTAAGCCTATTGTCGATGCAGAGACTGACATTAAAGCAATGATGGCTGGAGATTAAGTAAAATAAAAAATCAAATAAAGATTATTGATTTTCATTTTTTGTATTGCTATACTGAAGTGCCTAAAATTTAGGCACTTCAGTTTTTTTATTCCCGTTTTTTATATTTTAAAAAGGAGAAGCAATGCCTAGCAGAAAAGACATCAAAAAAGTTTTAATCATCGGTTCAGGTCCCATCATTATTGGTCAAGCATGTGAGTTTGATTATTCTGGAACGCAAGCATGTAAAGCTCTTCGAGAAGAGGGATACGAGGTTGTTCTTGTTAATTCAAACCCAGCAACGATTATGACTGATCCCGAAATGGCAGACAAGACCTATATCGAGCCTTTGACGGCAGAAATGATTGAGAAAATTATTGAAAAAGAAAAGCCAGACGCACTTTTACCTAATTTGGGAGGACAAACAGGATTAAATCTTTCCTCGATATTACATAAAAACGGAGTTCTTAAAAAGCATAATGTAAAAATTATTGGTGTTAAGCCTGATGCGATTGAGCGAGGCGAGGATCGCATAGAATTTAAGGCAACGATGAAAAAGATTGGCGTTGATATGCCAGCATCTGAGCCGGCTCTTTCTGTGGAAGAAGCAGAGAAAATTGCTGAAAAGCTTGGGTATCCTGTTGTTATTCGTCCAGCGTACACAATGGGTGGAACAGGGGGTGGCATTGCATATAATGTTGAAGAGTTAAAGACGATTTCTGCTAGAGGATTGTCGGCAAGCATGGTAAATCAGGTTTTGATTGAAGAATCTGTTTTAGGATGGGAAGAGCTTGAGCTAGAAGTTGTTCGAGACGATAAGAATCAGAAAATTACGGTATGTTTTATTGAAAATATTGATCCGATGGGTGTTCATACAGGCGATAGTTTTTGTTCGGCTCCAATGTTAACAGTTTCCAAAGAGCTTCAAAAGCGACTTCAAAAGATTTCTTACGATATCGTAGATGCGATTGGTGTTGTCGGCGGAACAAATGTTCAGTTTGCTTATAATAGAGAAACTGATCGATTGGTTGTTATTGAGATTAATCCTAGAACGTCAAGGTCGTCGGCATTGGCGTCAAAGGCGACAGGATTTCCGATTGCGCGTATTTCAACAAAGCTTGCTTCGGGCGTTACAATGGATGAGATTCCATACTGGAGAGATGGGACGCTTGAAAAATATACACCAAGCGGAGAGTATATTGTTATTAAATTTGCGCGATGGGCGTTTGAGAAATTTCCACAAGCCACAGATATTTTAGGCACACAGATGAAGGCTGTTGGCGAGGTCATGAGCATTGGAAAAACTTTTAAGGAGTCATTCTTGAAAGCGATTCGATCACTTGAAACAAAACGTTATGGGCTTGGATTTGCAAAGAATTTTAATACGCTTTCGCTGGAAGAGTTGAGACAGCGTTTAGCATTTCCTTCGAGCGAGCGAGTCTTTTTAATGTATGAAGCTTTACGCAAAGGGATGACTGTAGATGAGCTTTATGAAACAACAAAGATACGACCATATTTTTTAAATGAAATAAAAGAGTTGGTTGATTTGGAAGTTGAAATTATAAAGTCGAAATTTAAGAATTTATCTGATGAAAAGTTTATTCAAGCAAAAGAGTGGGGATTTTCAGATCGATATTTATCTCAGATTTTTAAAGTGAGTGAAAAAGAAGTTCGCACGCGACGCATTAAGTTAAATAAAATAGCATCTTATGAAGCTGTTCCTGTTAGCGGCGTTGAGAATGCAGCGTATTATTATTCGACGTATCGAGATATTGAGGATAAGGTTGGGGTTTCATCGAATAAAAAGATTATGATTTTAGGTGGCGGACCAAATCGTATTGGGCAAGGCATCGAGTTTGACTATACGTGTGTTCATGCAGCTTTTGCTTTGCGTGACGAAGGATATGAAACAATAATGGTTAATTGTAATCCTGAGACGGTGTCTACGGATTACGATACATCTGATAAATTGTATTTTGAGCCATTAACGGTTGAAGATGTTTTAAATATTTATGAAAAAGAAAAGCCGGATGGGGTCATTGTTCAATTTGGTGGACAGACGCCATTAAATATTGCGCAAGAATTAAAAGATTGTGGAGTTAATGTTCTTGGAACAACCCCTGAAAGTATTCATCTTGCAGAGGATCGTGAGAATTTTAGAAAGAAAATGATTAAGCTAGGAATTCCTCAGCCGGAAAGTGATACGGCAAGATCTTTGGATCAAGCGATTAAGATCTCAAAAAAGATTGGATATCCCTTAATGGTAAGACCGTCTTATGTTCTTGGTGGTCGAGGAATGGAAGTGATTTACGAAGAGAAGGCGCTTCGTAAGTATGCTCTTGAGGCGATTGATGTTAGCCCTGAGCACCCGATGTTGATTGATCGTTTTCTTGAACGAGCGATTGAGCTTGAAGTGGACGCTCTTTGTGACGGAGAAGAAACATTTGTCGCTTCGGTTATGGAGCACATTGAGCTTGCTGGTGTTCATTCCGGAGATTCAGCGTGTTCGATTCCAAGCCGAACAATCACGGAGTATCAAACTCAAACGATAAAGAAATATACAGCAGATATTGCAAAAGAGCTAAAGGTTGTTGGCTTGATGAATATTCAATTTGCAATATTTAATGACAAGGTTTATATTTTAGAGGCAAATCCACGAGCTTCAAGAACGGTTCCAATTGTTTCAAAGGTAAGCGGAATACCGATTGCCCATATTGCAACACAGCTCATGATAGGAAAGAAGATTAGCGAGTTTCCTCAGCTTGTTGATAAGAAAATTCCATATTTTGGCGTTAAAGAAGCTGTTTTTCCATTTAATATGTTTCCTGAGGTCGATCCTTTGCTTGGTCCAGAAATGAGAGCCACAGGAGAGGTTATGGGATTGGCGGATACATTTGGTCTTGCATTTTATAAGGCTCAAGAGTGCGCAGGATCAAAGCTGCCGTTACAAGGAAATGTTCTTTTGACGGTTAATCAAAATGACAAAGAAGCCATCTTTAATGTTGCAAAGAAATTGATTGATTTAAAATTTAAGATTTTTGCAACAGAGGGAACAAGTGAATTCTTGACAAATCGAGGTATTGCTAATAGCTTAATTAAGAAGCTACATGAAGGCAGACCTCATATTGCAGACGCAATTAAAAATGGCGAGCTTGATTTGATTATTAATACACCTGTTGGAAAAGATAGCAAGTATGATGATAGCTATATTCGCATGACGGCCATTCAGAAGAAAATTCCATATGTGACTTCCGTTGCGGCTGCACAAGCAACGGTTGATGGAATTGAATCTGTAAAAAATACAAACATTGGTCCTAAAGCATTGCAAGAATATCATGAAGACCTTTTAGGTTTTAATAAGTAAAAAGGAGAAAAAATGAGTGGAATTGCTGGTGTTGTTTCAAAAAAAGATTGTGCCCAAACTTTGTTTTATGCGACAGATTATCATTCTCATCTCGGCACGGAATATGGAGGAATGGCTGTTTTAGGTGAAAAAGGTTTTGTCAGACGTATTCATAATATTAGTGAAAGTCAATTTAAGTCTAAGTTTTCTGAGGACAATGGGGCTATGCGTGGAACAAAGGGGATTGGGGTTATTAGTGATTCTGACGAGCAGCCAATTTATTTAAATTCTCGATTTGGTTCATTTTGCGTTGTTGCCATGGGATTAATTGAAAATAAGGATGAGCTAAAAGAGATTTTGTTTAAGAAAGGAGTTTCCTTTAGTGAAGTGACTAAAGGTGAGGTTAATGTTTCAGAATTGATTGCAAAGCTTATATGCCTGGGTGACAATCTTGTTGACGGCATCGAAAAGATGTTTGATGTGATTAAAGGGTCGTGCTCACTTCTTTTGTTGAGCAAGGATGGAGTGCTTGCCGCACGTGATCGATACGGGTATACGCCTCTAGTTTTAGGTAAAAGCGATAATGAATGGATCATTGCTTCAGAAACGACATCTTTCCCAAATCTTGGATTTAAGGTCGAGAAATTTTTAGCTCCTGGAGAGATTGTTCTTTTGACAGAAACCGGGCCGATTGATAAGCGTGCAGGTGGATCGATTAATCAGATATGTTCGTTTTATTGGATTTATACAGGATTTCCAGCCTCGACGTATGAAGGAATCAATACGGAGGTTGTGCGCGAACGGTGCGGTAGAGCGTTGGCTCGACAAGACAAGGATATCGAACCTGATTTAGTTACGGGCGTTCCTGATTCTGGGATTGCACATGCGATTGGCTATGCTATAGAATCCGGCAAGCCTTACCGAAGAGCTTTGGTGAAATATACGCCAGGATATGGCAGAAGTTATACGCCGCCTACACAAAAGAAGAGAGATTTGATTGCGACGATGAAGCTGATTCCTATTGCTGATATTATAAAGAATAATAAGGTTGTCGTGTGTGATGATTCTATCGTTCGAGGAACACAGTTAAAGAATTTTGCAATTAAAAAACTTTGGGACGCAGGAGCCAAGGAGATTCATGCACGCCCTGCTTGTCCTCCTTTAATGTTTCCATGTCGTTTTTGTTTATCGACAAGAACTCATTCAGAGTTAATTGCTCGTAAGGCTATTAAGGAAATAGAAGGCAAAGACCTTGAAGATGTTTCAGAATATTTAGATCATAAAAATCCAAAATATCAGAAAATGATTGATTGGATTGCTAAAGATATGGGAGTCACAACGCTTCGCTATCAAAAGATTGAAGATATGATTGAAGCCATTGGATTGCCTAAAGAAAATGTATGTCTTTATTGCTGGAATGGAAAGTGTCCTAAATAATAAATTTAAGGAGATGTTATGCCTAAGAAAATTGGTTTTGATAATGAGAAATATTTAAATGAGCAAAAGGCTGCCATTTTAGAGCGGTTATCTAAATTTGATAACAAGCTTTATCTTGAGTTTGGGGGAAAGCTTTTGTTTGATTATCATGCTTCTCGTGTTTTACCGGGATTCGATCCAAATGTCAAGATGCGCCTTTTTAAACAATTAAAGGATGAAGCTGATTTTATTCTTTGTATTTATGCAGGAGACA
>JAVCCC010000020.1 GCA_030765785.1 Candidatus Aceula lacicola
AAATGGTTTGGCAGCAAGGTGTTATTGGAGATGAAAAAGAAATCAAAGAAACGCTTCATGATGTTGGATGTCAGATGGCCATGTTTAATGTGGTAGCTTGTGTTCCTGCTTATTTTCGAGATAATCTCTTGGCGCTTCTTTTGCTAGGCAAGAAAAGCACGAGCGATATTCAGTATAACGAAGAAGAGATGGATTTTTTATCTGCATTAGCATCGGATGTAGCGATGGCTATTCAGAATGCGCAGCTTATTGATGATTTAAGAAAAGAGGTTGAGAGAAACAAATCACTTTTTATTAATACCGTTCTTTCTCTTGCGTCAACGATTGAAGCTAAAGATAAATATACGCGTGGTCATACAGAGCGTGTGACTAAGTATTCTTTGATGATTGCTGATGAGTTAATTAGAAGCAAGGCAATCGATTTGCCAAAAAGTTTTCGCGAGAATTTGTATATTGCAGGTCTTTTGCATGATATTGGAAAGATTGGTGTGCCTGAAAATGTTTTGCGCAAAGAGAGTGGACTTACTGATGAAGAATTTTCACAGATAAAGGAGCACCCGATTCATGGTGCTGAAATCTTAAAAAATCTTCCAGAATTTGAGCAATGCCTGGAAGGTGTTAAATTTCACCATGAACGATATGATGGACGAGGATATCCACAAGGTTTAAAAGGAGATGAAATTCCTGTTATTGCGGCTGTTGTCGCCGTGGCCGATACCTATGATGCTATGACCTCAGACAGAACCTACCGAAAAGCCCTTCCAAAAGAAGCTGCCATCCAAGAAATTGAGAAGAATGCCGGTATTCAATTTAATCCTATTGCTGCCAAGGCATTTGTTGATTTGTGTTCCAGGCAGGAAATTTAGTCTGCAGATTCTATCGGAAGTTGAATGATAAATTTTGTGCCAACTCCATCTTGGCTTTCAGCAGAGATCACTCCTTTATGTTCGATTATAATTCTTTGAGTAATTGAAAGCCCTAGACCTGTTCCTTCGTCTTTTTTTGTGTAAAATGGATCAAAGATATATTTAAGATTTCTTTTGCTGATTCCTGGGCCAGTATCTTGTATCGTGATATGCAAAATATTACTACTGATTTTTGTTCTTATCAAAAGATTTCCACCGGTTTTCATTGCATCAATGGCATTTAGGAATATATTTAAGAAAGCTTGTCTAAGCTGGTTAGAGTCGACTTTAATTAGCACCTTTGGATTGTCTTTGTCAAAGTCTTTAGAAATCTTAATTTTATGTTTTATAAAATTATTATTTAAGAATTCTAAAATGCTGTTTATAAGATCATAAATATTGATATTTTTTAGTGCAAGGGGAGAGGGTTTGGCAAATTCAAGAAGTTGGTGCACAATATTATCAATGCGATCAACTTCATTTTTAACGATACGGCTAAATTTTTCTAAGAATTCTTTGTTTTCTAATTTTTGTGGTAAATATTCACAAAAAGTTTTGATGGCTGTTAAAGGATTTTTGATTTCGTGTGCCATTCCGCTCGCTAGAGTAGCGATAGATTTTAGTTTTTCAGTCTGCGTAATTTCCTGCCTAAGCAATTCATTCTCTCTAGCAATTTCTTCTCTCGTGTTTTTAAAAAATATTTTGTCTACAAAGATTTGGATTCTGTTTCGAATTGGAATGAAAAATAATCCAAGACCGAATGCGGTTACAAGGCTTACTAGTATCGATTTATATCCCACTTGTTCTTGTAAAAATTTTTCAGATAATAAGACGATGCCTAAATAAAAAAGTGTAATTATTGCAATCAAAAAAGAATAGATGAAGGTTTTTCGGATTATGATATGAATATTAAAGATCTGGTGTCTTAGAATTGCATAAATTACAGCAAAAGAATGAATGGGGATTAGGAAATTTCCATAAGGATAGACTAGAATGTTAAACTGGGGCAAGAAATTAGAAATTCCTCCAATAAATCCTATCGTTGTTGCGATCATTAATCCGAATAGTTGTTTTTTCTGATTTGGGTAACTATTTTTGTATAGAAGAAAAAAGTGAAAATGAGCGATTGTTATAATTCCACACCATAAAAAGAAAGAGATTTCATATAGGCTTGTTCCTATTGGTGAATAATATTGGTTGAAAAGAAGTCTTGGTTCTTTAAATAGGAAGCCACTAAGACTTAAAATAAAGAATAGAAATGCTTGAATATAAGAAAAGAGCAGGAAGTTTTTATTTCTTTTCTCAAAAAAAAGAAGAACTGAATGATAGCAAAGGGTTGGTATGAAGGGCACAGGTGAATATGCTATATTCCAAGAGAGAAGAGCTAGTTCAGGGTTTTTGTTAGTTGCAGCGATAAAGGAGCCGATTCCCCATAATAAAATAGATAGAAGATAAAGTGAAAATATTCTTGAGAGCTTATTCTTTCCAGTCTTAAGGATCAGGGCAAAAAGGGGTAGGTACGTAATCGTTATCAGCAATCCTGACACTGCAAACGCATTAAGTTTTATCATAAAGTCACCGTTTTATTTTTTCAAAACCGATCTTACGGTTGCTAAAACTTCATCTGATTTAAAAGGTTTGACGATATAGCCAGAAGCGCCGAGACGAACAGCCTCTGTGGCAGTTTCTACCGATTTATATCCAGTAACAATAATAACTTTAAGATCGGGATATTTTTCTTTCATAGCCTCAAGTGTCTCAAGCCCATTTTGTCCTGGCATTTTGATATCCATCAAGACAAGCGCAATATCTGAAGAATTCTCTAAAACTTTTAGCGCTTGCTCGCCATCTTCGGTTAGAATGAGATTGTAATGGTCTGCGAGAATCAATTTTAAAGATTCTCTAATTCCTTCTTCATCATCAACAATTAAAATTTTGTGGCTGGACATTTTAACCTCCGGTAAAGAATATTAATATTTTAGCTTTATTCCTTTAATCCTTCAACCCGCTATTCTTTATAAAGAAACTGGTGTTGTCACGCAAATGATTTTAGTAGCTTTGGTGCCCGTATTTTCAAAATAGTGGGGAAGGGAAGCGTCAAAATAAAGTGTGTTACCTTCCTTTAATGTATAAGCAGTATCTCCAATTTTTATTGAAACTGAGCCTTCCAAAACAAAAAGAAACTTTTCGCTAAGCTTTGAGCCTTGTTCGGTATTTGTTTTTCCATCAGGATCAATGCGCAGCAAGGTTGGCATCATTCTTTTAGATAATACTTTACTGGTTAATATTTCATAAGATGATTTATCGTTGTAATTAAATAGATCAGCAGATGTTTCTTCATTTTGCAGATCAATCTTATTTTTTTCAAAATCGATATCTTGATAGAGATCTGTTATGTCAATGCTAAGGGCTTTAGCGATTTCCATATGAGATTCAAGCGTGCCTGTCATCTTCAAGTTTTCCATGCGACTTAAAGTGGCAAGTTGCACGCCACTTTTTTTGGATAATTCCGTAAGTGATATTCTTTGTTGCTTTCGAATTTCTTGAATCTTTTTCCCGATGAGCATGGTTAATTTTCCCGTATATGAATTGTTAGCGATTAAATTCTATAAATGAATCATAGCATATTTTGATGAATAGTCAATATGATTTTGATTAAAAACAAATAAATTTTTTAGAATTTTTTATAGTATTTGTAAGTCATTGTGGCGTAGGTATATATGAATTTAATAAATATTGATCAATCATCAATATACCCTTGACAAATCATCAAGAGCATGCTATTCTTGATATTGCCTTCCAATGGAGATAGAGATGAACGAAGATAAATTTAAAAATGAATTTTCAAACTCACCAGCCGCTGACAATAATATTTTTTCCTCGCCACGGAGTATCGTCGCATTGTATACAAGTTTAAGAATTCTTTTGGTGATGCGAAAGAAGTTAGGCCTTGAAGCAATGCTTGAATATTTAGATAAGTATGTCGAGAACCTTGAAAAGGATAATGTTCAAATGAAGCGCGCTGTAACCAGGGCGTTGCTTTTTATTGATACGAAGAAGCTATATGAAAAAACTATGTTTAAAGAATAGTTGTTTTATTTTTATTGCTGCAGGAATTAGCTTTGCTGCTATTTTTTGGTCAGCGCCAGCGCAAAGCTTTATTGAACAGCCTTCCGCAAAAAGTGTAGAAGAAGTTTTACCTAAGAATTATATCTGGAAAAAGACTGGAAACGGAATAGATGAATCTGAGATTACAGCCATTGATACCATTTCTGGAGAAATATCGATTATTTATGTTGGCACTTCGAAAGCCGTGTATCAATCTGTTGATGGGGGAAAAAGTTGTTCACTTGTACTCTATATAAAGGGAAGCAAGCAAAGAGTCAATGATATTCATATTTCTAATAAAGAGAAGAGTTCTATTTATGTTGCATCAGATGCCGGCGTTTTTGTTAGCGACAGTGATGGAAAGCAATGGAAAAAGATTTTTAGCGCTGAAACTTCTAAGAATCAGCGCTGCTTCTCTGTTCTAGATACTGATAAAACAATTTACGTTGCAACAACAACCGGGCTTTTTTTTAGATCAAAGACAGGGTTCATCTGGCGTCGCATGAGCGGGGAGCTTGGATCCAACCCAGTGTTCTTTCTTCAAAAGGACGATGCTTTTATATATGCAGCTGCTCAAAAGGATATTTTTCAATTTGATATAGAAAATAAGAATATTATTAAGATTTTTTCTGTTTCATCCTCAGCTTCAGATATAGAAATTTTAGAAGGTTTCGACGAAGAAGATGGCTTGGCTTTGACTAAAGAAAT